>CAYRXO010000041.1:0-21430 GCA_964428215.1 uncultured Candidatus Accumulibacter sp.
GCAATACCGGGAAGAGCACCGACACCGCCAGCGCACCGAGATAATCGAAAGTCAGCACCTGCGAGACCAGATCCTTGAATTGCAGGTCGTGCTTGAGGATGCGCATGATCAGCGGAATTTCCAGCCCGACGAGAATGCCGATCGCCAGCACGTCGAGGTAGAGCAGCAACCGGAAAGGTGCTGGCGACCAGGTGAACACGAAGAACAGCCCGGCCGCCGACAAGCCGCCGAGCACGCCGACCAGCAATTCGACCTGGATGAAACGTTCGACCAGCCGCTGTTCGACGTAACGCGACAGCCACGAGCCGATACCCATGGCAAACAGATAGGCACCGATCACCGTCGAGAACTGCAGAATCGAGTCGCCGAGCAGATAACTGGCCAGCGCGCCGGCAATCAGTTCATAAGCCAGTCCGCAGGAGGCGACGATGAATACCGAGAACAGTAGCGCATGATTCATGCCGGTACCGGGGAAGGGTCGGGAAGGGTGCAAAGTGTGCCTGGCATCGGCTTGCCAAGAATGCCTTTGCCGGCTGGACTGACGATCGGCATCGGGAACGCTGAACAATCGCCCGCGGCAAAGAAAATCGCTGGCCGGAAAAGCATTGCCCGGACATCGCCGCCGCTCGACAGATCGTCTTACGAAGTATTGTACGTCGACCGGTCGGCTAACACCGGTTGGCAGCGCAAACGGGCGCGCGGACTTCTGGGCAACACTGGAGAAATGCCTACACGGACAATCGATGGTGCCCGAGCCAAAAAATCACGCTGCGCCAGCTCGACAATTCGCCGGGCTGGCGCATGCCGCCGAAGACATTCCTGGCGATGCACGCCATTTCGGTCTTATTTGAGGTCAGCCAGCGCTGCACCGAAGTTGATATGGAAGACCTGTCCCTCGATCACCAGCGCCGGCACCGACTTGACACCCTGACGCTCGGCATCGCTTAGTCGCGCGGGCTGTTGTCCGAGGTGGACGACCTCGGTGACGTAACGCGCCGGGTCCAGTGCCGTCGCCAGCTGTTGTTCGGCGGCGACACAAACCGGGCAGCCGGCATGGTAGAAAATTGCGTTCGCTTTGTTCATCGTCTACTCCTTTTCGATGGTTGATCCGTTATGCATCGACTCGATGCATAAACAGCATAAGATTGATGCGCCCAGATTGTCAATAGTGTTTGGAGGCGATACATTACTAGGATGAATCCGTCGGTTTTATTACTCGAACGTCTGGCTTCCCTGATCAATCAGTCTTTACGCCAGGATGCCGCCCGCCATGATTTGTTGCCGATACAGATGCAGGCCTTGGCGTATCTGGCAGCGGCAAACCGTTACAGCAACATTCCGACTGCCGTTGCCGAATATTTCGGCACCACTCGCGGAACCGTATCGCAAACATTGGCGGTACTTGAACGTAAGGGTTTGATCCGCAAGGAAGCGGACCCGCTGCATGGCAAGCGGATTCATTTACTGCTGACCGATGCCGGAAAAGCCGTCCTGTCGGCCAGCTGGTCGGCGCGACTTGAAGCCGCGCTGGCTGGCATCGATGCGCATGGCGACGAATTGGCAAGCATGTTACGGATGTTGCTCACCATGCTGCAGCGCCTCAACGGCAATCATGCATTTGGCGTTTGCCGCGAATGTCTCCATTTCCAAAGACGAGAAAACGAAACGCACTGCGGGCTGACCAATGAAGTGCTGCTGGAAGAACAAACTGGCAAGATTTGCCGCGAGTGGCGTACCCCGGTGCAAACGGAGCCCGCTTGAGACATCCTGTCATGCTGCGTTCCCAAGGATTGCTTGGTTCGCGTCAGACGGCCTGAGTTGTCCACGAAGGCCGCAAAAAGCCAGCGCGCGATCCGTCGCTTGAGATTGTCGAAATCTTGTCGGATGAGAGCGGATCGGGAAGTGCGTCATCTGACGGAAGGCGACGCAGTCCGCTCCAAAGTGGCTGGCCAACCATTTGTCCTTCCCCTTCCATCTGGCGGCAACCTCAGGCAGGCTCGCCGCGGCTACAATCATGCTCCTGGGAACAAGTCACTCTAGAGGAAACGCTGATTCATCGGCTGTACGGACAAATCGCTGCGTTGCGAGCTGTTCGCCGTTTTGCCCATCGATTTGTCGCTGTCCGCTGTGTGAGCCTGGCACCTCGGCCCGCACAGTCATTTTTCAGTGCTTTCCCAGACCGAGTCCGCTCGTTTCGACGAAGATCCTGGATACCAAATCTTTGTGGAGCGAGCCGAAGCGGGCGACTGTTGATCTTCGCCGACCGGGCTGACGGCGGCGGCCAATCAATTTCTCCGAGACACCCATGAACGATACGAGCACGAAGAAAGAGAACAAAAAGCGCAAACCGGCGGGATCTGGCGGTACTCCCCGGCTTTCCCGGCAGCGCCAGCCGGCGGATCTGGCGGTCGACGACTGGCAGCGTGCGCTACGGCGCCAGTTTGGCCGCGAACAGCAATTCGGCTTCGAGAATCTCGGCGAGGAGCCGGTATTCTCCGAGTTTGCCGTCTTCAATCCGGAAAGCCGGCGGCGTTACCGGGTGCTCATCCGGGGGGCGAACGTCGGCGACAACCACTGCTCGTGCCCGGACTTTCAGACCAACGACCTGGGAACCTGCAAACACATCGAGTTCGCTCTCGGGCAGTTGAATAATCGGCCCGGGGGAAAGGAAGCCCTGGCGGCCGGCTTTGCCGGTGTCTTCAGCGAGGTTTTTCTCGACTACGCCGGTCAACGCCGGGTGCGGCTGCGTCCGGGCGGCGCTTTCCCGGTTGAACTGCAAAATGAGGCCGCGAGTCTGTTCGAGGCCGATGAGGACTGGCAGTTGCCCGCCGAACGCTACGCCGCGTTGCCTGATTTCATCGACCGTGTGCGCGTCACCGGCCATGAGCTGCGTTGTGAGGATGACGCCCTGTCATTCATTGCCGAGGTCAACGACCAGGCTCACCGCGAGGCGACGCTGGCGGCTGCGTATCCGCAAGGGGCGGACAGCACGGCGTTGAACGAACTGCTCAAGGTCGACCTCTACCCTTACCAGCGCGCCGGCGCGCTGTTCGCCGCACGCGCCGGCCGTGTCCTGCTCGGTGACGAGATGGGGCTCGGCAAGACCGTGCAGGCGATCGCCGCCATCGAATTGTTCGCCCGCCATTTCGCGGTCGAACGGGTGCTGATCGTTTGTCCGACCTCGCTCAAGCACCAGTGGGAGCGCGAAATCGCGCGTTTCAGCGAGCGGCGGACGACGGTCATCGGCGGCATGCGCTCGCTTCGCCAGACGCGCTACGCGCAAGCCGACTTCTGCAAGATCACCAATTACGAAACGCTCAGTCGCGACCTCGACCTGATCGAAGCCTGGGGGCCGGACGTGGTGGTGGTCGACGAAGCGCAGCGGATCAAGAACTGGAATACGGTCGCGGCACGGGCGCTGAAACGCATCGATAGTCCGTACGCGGTCGTTCTGACCGGTACGCCGCTCGAAAACCGGCTCGAGGAGCTGATCTCGATCGTCCAGTTCGTCGATCAGCACCGTCTCGGACCGACCTGGCGCCTGCTGCACGAACACCAGAAACGGGACGAGAACGGCCGCGTCATCGGTTATCGTGATCTCGACCGGATCAGTCAGACGCTGGCGCCGATCATGTTGCGCCGGAAGAAAGCCGCCGTTCTCGAACAATTGCCGCATCGTGTCGATAACACGCTGTTCATGCCGATGAGCGCACTGCAGGCCATGCATCACGACGAGAATGCGCTGATCGTCGGCCGGATCGTGACGCGCTGGCGGGCGACCGGCTTTCTCTCGGACAAGGATCAGCGTCGTCTGCAATGTGCGCTGCAGAATATGCGCATGGCCTGCGACAGCAGTTTCCTGCTCGATAAGGAGACCGACGACGGTTTCAAGGCCGATGAACTGATCGATCTGCTCGACGAGTTGTTGACCGATCCTGCGGCCAAGGTCGTCATTTTCAGTCAATGGCTGCGCATGCACGAGTTGATCGTTCGCCGGCTCGAACGTTGCGGCTGGCAATACGTCCTATTCCATGGCGGCGTTCCGGGTGAAAAACGTGGCGCGCTGGTCGACCGCTTCAACCATGACCCCGACTGTCGTGTTTTCCTCAGTACCGACGCGGGCGGCGTCGGTCTCAATCTGCAGCACGCCGCCGCCACCGTCGTCAATATGGACTTGCCGTGGAATCCGGCCGTTCTCGAGCAGCGCATCGGGCGGGTGCATCGCCTGGGCCAGACGCGCGGCGTGCAGGTGATCAACTTCGTCGCCCGCGGAACGATCGAGGAGAGCATGCTCTCCGTTCTCGCCTTCAAGAAGTCGCTGGCGGACGGGA
Source organism: uncultured Candidatus Accumulibacter sp. (assembly GCA_964428215.1). Classification (GTDB taxonomy): domain Bacteria; phylum Pseudomonadota; class Gammaproteobacteria; order Burkholderiales; family Rhodocyclaceae; genus Accumulibacter. The sequence continues at coordinate 4,332 of CAYRXO010000041.1, forward strand.
TACTCGACGGTGGCGACAGCCAGGTGACCCTGCAGGGGACGCGCCTGTCCAAGTTCATGGAAACCGTCGACCAGGTGACCGGCTCGTTGTCCGGTGCTGCCGCCAGCCGCGAGGACGATGGTCACGATACGCCACCGCTCGCGGCGATGGACGAGGCAACGCTGGTTGGCGAGGCGGATGGGGTGGACGAGTATCGTGCCGCGGGTGTGCAGCCCGCTACGGCGGGAACCGGTGGAGAAGCCGCGGCACTCCACGGGCTGGATGTCGATGCACAGACAGGATCGGCGGACGCGGCGGCGAGCACGAATGCGGCGTCTGCCAGCAGCGAACCGGTCTCCACGGCACCCAATCCCTGGGCGCCTTTGCTCGCTGCCGGTGCGCAGGTATTCGGCGAACTGCTCGCCGCTTCGCGCGGAGAGCGCGAGTCCAGCTTGGTACACACCGATCCAGCGACCGGCGAACGTTTTCTCAAGCTGCCGGTTCCGGACCCGGCAAGCGTGCAGAAACTTGCCGAAGGGCTGCTCGGGTTGCTGGCAGGAAAACGCTGAGCGCTGCACAGTCGCTTCCTTGCCAAATGTCTGCGATTCCAGTAATTTGAACGCTCACGTCAGGGGTGCCGGACCGGTAAGGGCTGGCTGAGAGAGTCCCTTCGAACCTGTCCGGGTCATGCCGACGTAGGGAAACGGAGAGTAGCGGCGCGCTGCGGCCTTCAGCCGCCCGATCCGGTTTCGATCCTCGGCCGGTACCCCTGGCAGATGCTCTTTTGTTAGTCTCGCCGCCGCTGTAGCCGCTTTTCCAAGGACATTCCATGAATGCAAACGATCAGTTCATCGCCGCCACCGCGCATGTAGACGCAGCGGCCATCCAGCCGCTGCCCAATTCCCGAAAAATTCACCTCGGCGGCAGTCGCGCCGATCTGCGCGTGCCGATGCGCGAGATTACGCAGGCGGACACGCCGACGGCGTTCGGCGGCGAGAAAAATCCGCCGATCTATGTCTATGATTGTTCCGGGCCGTATACCGACCCGGCGGCACGCATCGACATCCGTCAGGGTTTGCCCGCCTTGCGTGCGGCGTGGATCGCCGAGCGCGGCGACAGCGAAACGCTGACCGATCTCAGCTCTGAATTCGGCCGCCAGCGGGCCAACGACGCGGCGCTCGACGAACTGCGTTTTCCGGGCCTGCGCCGGCAGCCCCGCCGGGCGAAAAGCGGTGCCAACGTCAGTCAGATGCACTACGCCCGGCGTGGCATCATCACGCCGGAAATGGAGTTTGTCGCCATCCGCGAAAACAACAACCGTGCCGCCTATCTCGCGCAACTGGCCGCCGGCGGTCCGCAAGGCCAGCGACTGGCGGGAATTCTGTCGCGTCAGCATCGTGGGCAAAGCTGGGGGGCCAGCATTCCGGCGGAAATCACCCCTGAATTCGTGCGCGACGAAGTGGCACGCGGACGGGCGATCATTCCCTGCAACATCAATCATCCGGAAAGCGAACCGATGATCATCGGGCGCAATTTCCTGACCAAGATCAACGCCAACATCGGCAATTCGGCGCTGGGATCGAGCATCCAGGAGGAAGTCGAGAAGATGACCTGGGCGATCCGCTGGGGCGGCGACACGGTGATGGATCTGTCCACCGGCAAGAACATCCACGAAACGCGCGAATGGATCGTCCGCAACAGCCCGGTGCCGATCGGCACGGTGCCGATTTATCAGGCGCTGGAAAAGGTCAATGGCAAGGCGGAGGATCTGACCTGGGAGATCTTCCGCGACACGCTGATCGAACAGGCCGAGCAGGGGGTCGATTACTTCACCATCCACGCCGGGGTGCTGCTGCGCTACATTCCGCTCACCGCCAGCCGGCTGACCGGCATCGTCTCGCGCGGCGGATCGATCCTGGCCAAGTGGTGTCTGGCGCATCATCGTGAGAGCTTTCTGTACACGCATTTCGAAGACATCTGCGCGATCATGAAAGCGTACGACGTCGCTTTCAGTCTCGGCGACGGGCTGCGTCCCGGCTCGATCTACGACGCCAACGACGAAGCGCAACTCAGCGAACTGCGCACGCTCGGTGATCTGACCGAAATTGCCTGGCGGCACGACGTGCAGGTGATGATCGAGGGGCCAGGGCATGTGCCGATGCAGATGATCAAGGAAAACATGGATTTGGAGCTCAGTGCCTGTTATGAAGCGCCGTTCTATACCCTTGGTCCGCTGACTACCGACATCGCGCCGGGTTATGACCACATCACCAGCGGCATCGGTGCGGCGATGATCGGCTGGTTCGGTACGGCGATGCTCTGCTACGTCACGCCGAAGGAACATCTCGGTTTGCCGGACAAGGACGACGTCAAAACCGGCATCATCACTTACAAACTGGCGGCGCACGCCGCGGACCTGGCGAAAGGCCATCCCGGCGCGCAGATTCGCGACAACGCCTTGTCGAAAGCGCGTTTCGAATTCCGCTGGGAAGACCAGTTCAACCTCGGCCTCGACCCGGACAAAGCGCGCGAATTCCACGATGAAACGCTGCCCAAGGAGTCGGCAAAAGTCGCCCATTTCTGTTCGATGTGCGGGCCACACTTCTGTTCGATGAAAATTACCCAGGACGTGCGCGAATTCGCCCAATCGCAAGGCATCGACGAAAGCCAGGCTTTGCAACAGGGAATGGCGGAAAAGGCGATCGAATTCGTCAAATCCGGCGCCGAGGTCTATCGCAAGGTGTGAACACCGTTTTGGCGCAGTGGCCAATGTGCTGGCCGCTGCCCCAGCCGGCCCGACCCTGGTTTTTTCCGCGCGCTGGACCTTGACCCGGCGCCACCTATTTTTGCAAGCACCCATGATCCGTACCCGTTTTGCCCCGTCCCCGACCGGTTATCTGCATATCGGCGGTGCGCGCACCGCGCTCTTTGCCTGGGCCTACGCCCGCCATCACCAAGGACGCTTCATCCTGCGGATCGAAGACACCGATCTGGCGCGATCGACGCCGGCGGCGGTGCAGGCGATTCTCGACGGCATGCGCTGGCTGGGACTGGCAGCCGACGAGGGGCCGTTCTACCAGACGCAACGCATGCCGCGTTACCGGGCGGTGATCGATGAAATGCTGGCCAACGGCAGTGCCTACCGCTGCTACACGACCGCCGATGAACTCGAGCAGTTGCGCCAGGCACAGCGTGAACAGGGATTGAAGCCGCGCTACGATGGCCGCTGGCGCCCCGAAGCGGGCAAGACCTTGCCGGAGCCGCCGGCCGACGTACCGCCAGTGATCCGTTTTCGCAATCCGCGCGACGGCGGCGTCGCCTGGGACGATCTGGTCAAAGGGCGCATCGAAATCGCCAACAGCGAGCTCGACGACCTGATCATCGCCCGCGCCGACGGCTCGCCGACCTACAACTTCTGCGTGGTGGTCGACGATTGGGACATGGGTATCACGCACGTCATTCGCGGCGATGACCACGTCAACAATACCCCGCGGCAGATCAACATCCTGCGGGCGCTCGGCGCGCAGGTGCCGCTCTACGCGCATCTGTCGATGATCCTCGGCGACGATGGACAGAAATTATCCAAACGCCATGGCGCCGTCAGCGTCATGCAATACGACGATGACGGCTATCTGCCGGAGGCGGTGCTCAACTATCTCGCCCGTCTGGGCTGGGCGCACGGCGACGACGAAATTTTCTCGCGCGAACAGTTCTGCGCCTGGTTCGATCTCGATCGTCTCACTCCCTCGGCCGCGCAGTTCAACAGCGAAAAACTGGCCTGGCTCAACGCGCATTACCTGAAAAAAGCCGATCCCACCCGCTTGGCGGATCTGATCCGCCCGCGGCTGGCCCAGCGTGGCGTTGTCGTCAGCGACTCGCCGGTGCTGGCGGCGGTCGTCGCGCTGTATCAGGAGCGCGTCGGCGACCTCAACGCGCTGGCCGAGCAGGTGGTGGTGTTCTACGACGAGCCGGTACCGGCGGCGGAACTGCTCGCCAAACACCTGACGAGTGAAGCGCGTCCGGCACTGGCCGACTTTGTCGCCGGATTAGCGGAAGTGGCCTGGGATAGCGCGGCGGTCAACACGCTGATCAAAACCTGTGTCGCCAAACATGGTCTGAAAATGCCCAAACTGGCGATGCCGGTGCGCGTTTTGTTGACCGGTCGCGAACAAACGCCGTCCGTCGACGCGCTGCTGACCGCCTTTCCGCGCGCGCTGGCGCTCAAGCGATTGACGGCAGCCGTCTGATGTCCGCGATGCCAAAGCGGGCGCCGTCCGCAGCGGTCGGCACCAGCCACTTAAAAATCAGTTAGTTGTGAAACAATTGGCGTGCTATCATAAAGAGTGATTTTCCGGATTGGGCTTACGCGTGCTGTTGCGAATTCTCGTCGCTCTCCTTCCTCCATTACTGCTCGCGGCATGCACGCCGGGCACGTTGAGCAACGGGCCATCCGCAACGCATTTGCAAAGCGAAAGCCTGCCGCGGCCGGTAGGAACGATTCCAGCGCCCATTCAACAAAGCCCCTCGCTGCCGCGGCCGCGGCCGCCGGTGAAAACCGAGACCTACAGCGTGGTGGTCAATAACGTCAATGTGCATGATCTGCTCTTCGCTCTGGCGCGCGACGCCCGCTTGAACGTCGATATCCATCCCGGTCTGACCGGCAGCGTGACGCTGAATGCCATCGACCAGACCTTGCCGCAACTGCTGACGCGCATCGCGAAACAGGTCGACATGCGTTTCGAACTCGACGGCCCGAATCTGGCGGTGATGCCCGACACACCCTACCTCAAGAATTACACCGTCGATTATTTCAACATCAGCCGTGACGTCACCGGCACGGTGTCGACCAATACGCAGATTGCCACCAGCACCGCGAGCGGCACCGGTGGCGGCAGCAGTACCAACACCTCGCGTATCCAGATCGAAAACAAATCGAAGAACCGATTCTGGGAATCACTGGAGAAAAATCTCAAGGAACTGCTGCACGAGACCGACAAGATTTTCCCCGAGGGATCGACCGAAACGGTCACCGAGCAGGCCGCTGCGCAAAGCACCACCGGCACCGGCGCGCCGGCGCCGAAAACGATCGCCGCACGCGGCAGCCAGATTCTGGCGTCGATCGCCGGCAGTCCGAACCCGGCCACCTTGCAGAATAGCGGCGCCACCGTCGTCAAGCGGATGACCTTCCGTGAAGCGGCGTCGGTCATCGCCAATCCTGAAGGCGGCGTGATCACCGTGCGCGCCACTTCCCGACAACATGAAAAAGTGCAGGAATTCCTCGATCGGGTGATGAACAGCGCGCGCCGGCAAGTGCTGATCGAGGCGACGATCATCGAAGTCGAATTATCCGACGGCTACCAGCAGGGTATCGAATGGGGTCGGCTGAGCAGTGCGACCAACGGCCAGATCAAAGCGCCATCGCTGGCGGCGAACGTGTCGACCAGTTCGGTGTCGCCGTACGTCGTCAAGTACGACAGCCAGTTGGGTGCCCTGGGTATTCTGGCAACGGTCGAGTTGTTGCGCAGCTTCGGCACGGTCAAGGTATTGTCCAGTCCCAAGCTGACGGTGCTCAACAATCAGACGGCGACGATCAAGGTCGCCGAGGATTTCGTCTATTTCAGTGTCAAGCAGGACGCGTCGACTGCCGCTGTCACCGGTGGCGGCAGCACCACGTTCACGAGAAGCGCCACCACGACCACGCCACAATCGGTGGCCATCGGTTTTTTCATGAGCCTGACGGCGCAGATCAGCGACAACGGCACGGTCACCCTCAACGTGCGGCCGACCATCTCCAGCATCGTCGAACTCAAACAGGACCCGCATCCCGACCTGACCTTGCCGAACTATGTGCCGCAGATCCGCACGCGCGAAATTGAATCGATGTTGCGTGTCGACAGCGGCGATATCGCCATCCTCGGTGGGCTGATGGAGGATCGACTGGAGAACCGAAATGGACGCATTCCGCTGCTCGGCGATATCCCGCTGTTCGGCGAGGTGTTCAACAAGCGCGCCAACGCCGCCAAGAAATCGGAACTGGTCGTCGTTTTGCGACCAACCGTGATCCGTGACGCCTCACTGCAGGGCGATTTCAGTCACATGAAGGATGCCGTGCCACGCAAGGATTTCTTCAATACCGATCCGGTCTACCAGCCCTTCGTCTTGCCCGCTCAGTCTCCGGAGACAGCGCGATGAGCCTGCTGATGGACGCCTTGCGGCGTGCCGAAGAAGCCAAGCGGGCCGCAAACCGCCGACCACCCGGCGCCGACCCGCTCGCCGAACTGAGCCTCGAAGAACCGGAAGCGTCGCCGGGCAATATAACGTCGCGGGGAACGCTCGCTGCTGCCGAGCCGATCGAAACAGCGGTTCCTGGCGAATCCGAACTGACCCTGGAAGAGGCGCCTTTTCACCCGAAGTCGGCGGCGACCAAGACATTAGCACGCGCCAAGGCCGCGGAAAGCGAACGGCGCCAGGCGAACGAGCGCAACACGGCGCGCAACGTTTTTGCCGTCAAGCAAACGTCGCGTTCACGCTGGCCTTTGTGGTCGTTTCTGGCGCTGGTGGCCATCTCGACCATCGGTCTGGTTGGCTATTTCTGGTGGCAATTGCAAACTATTTCTTCCTTGTCGCCGTCGCGTACGAGCAAACCCTCGCCGGCTCCGCCTGCCGCCGCGCTTTCTACACCTGCCCCGCCAGCAACCGCCGCACCGCCGCAAACCGCTGTTGCGTCCTTGCCGACAGCGAGTACCGAGCTGCCTGCTCCGCAAACGGCAGCAGCTCCGGAAACAAAATTGCCGGCTTCGCCGGTCAAGCCGACAGCAACAGCTGCGCGCGCAGCGCGGACGCTGCCGGAATACGCGCCACCGGAGTCGGCCAATGCCCCCTTGCTCCGGCCGTCCACTTCCCGATCCGTCACCGACCGAACCCTGGAAACGGCGTATCAAGCCTGGCAAGCCGGCCGCCTGGACGAAGCGCGCCGTCTTTATGAACAGGTGCTGCGTGGCGACTCGCGCAATGTCGATGCTCTTCTTGGCCTCGGGGCCATCGCTTCACGGCTGGGACAGGGTGAGCAAGCGTTACGCTGGTATCAACGTGTTCTTGAGGCGGACCCGGCCGAGGTCACTGCACAAGCGGCGCTGATCAATTTGCGCGCACAAAATGACGGCGGACAAAATGAGAGCCGCTTGCGGTCGCTGCTCGCCGGTCAACCGGAGTCAGCGACGCTGCATTTCTCACTGGGAAACGTTTTTGCCCGCCAACAGCGCTGGAAGGACGCACAGCAAGCCTACTTCCAGGCCTACGCGCTGGAACCGGACAATGCCGACTATCTGTTCAATGTCGCGGTCAGCCTCGATCACTTGCGCCAGGACAAGCTGGCGGCGCAATACTACCGCATGGCGCTGGACGCTGCCGAGAAGGGACGCGGCACCTTCAACCGCGATCAAGCCGTGCGGCGTGTGGCGGAATTGCAGCCATGACTGTGGCGGGATGATTTGCCGTGTAGCCCGTTAAAGTTCAACTGCCGATATCCCTCACCATCCAACAGGAATCGTCCATGCAACTTTACGTCGATGCTCACTACGCTTCTCCCTATGCCTTGTCAGTTTTCGTGGCGCTACACGAAAAAGGATTGCCGTTCACCGTGACGACGCTCGACTTGTCCAGTGGCGCCCAGCAAGCCGCCGACTACGCCAGAATATCTCTGACCCAGAGAGTGCCGACACTGGTCGATGGCGATTTTTCGCTCTCCGAGTCGTCGGCAATCACCGAATATCTCGATGAAGTCTATCCCGGGCAAGCCTTGTACCCGGCCGACAGCAGATCTCGCGCCCTAGCGCGGCAGGTGCAGGGGTGGCTACGCAGCGATCTGCTGCCCATCCGCGCCGAGCGCAGTGCGCTCGTCCTCTTTTACGCTCCGTCGCCGACACCCCTGTCGGCGGAGGCCGAACGCGCCGCTGAAAAACTCTTCTCGGCGGCCAGTGCGTGCTTGTCGCACGGCGGGCCGTACCTGTGCGGTGAGCAATGGTGCATCGCCGACGTCGATCTCGCGCTGATGCTCAATCGGCTGGTACGCAATGGCGACCCGGTTCCGGCGCATCTGGTGCGCTATGCCACGCAGCAGTGGCAACGTCCATCGGTGCAGCTTTGGCTGAGTCAGCCGCGTCCGTCGCTATGAAACCGACGATTCTTCCTCAGGCAGCGCGTGGCGAGCTGCGCACCTCTCCGGCTCGCCCGCGACGACCGGCACTGTCACGGGCTCGATCATGAACGCGCCTTCTTCCCAGCGCCATGCGCGGCCACTCGGTCAGATCCTGATTGATAAAGGCATCCTCAGCGAGGATCAGCTGCGCATCTCGCTGCTCGAACAGATGAAGTCCAACCGGCCGATCGGCAAACTGCTGGTCTCGCTCGGTTTCGTCAGCGAAGCGACGCTGCGCGACGCGCTGTCTGAAAGTCTGGGCAAGCAGAGCGTCGATTTGTCGAATGCAATCATCGACCCGGCCGCACTACCGCTGGTCCCGCGCGATCTGGCCAAACGTCACCACCTGCTGCCACTGGACTTCGACGCCGAAAACATGCGCCTGACGGTGGCCATCGCCGATATCAACGACATCGTCGCTCTCGACCGGATTCGTGGCCTGAACAGCGAAGAAATCGAGATCGATACCCTGTTGGCCGGTGAAACCGAAATCGACCGTGCCATCGACCAGTATTACGGCCACGAACTGTCGATCGACGGCATTCTCCACGAAATCGAAACCGGCGAAATCGATTTTCGCGGTCTGCAATCGTCCGCTGACGAATATAGTCAGCCCGTCGTCCGGCTGATCGACTCGATTCTCACCGACGCCGTAAAACACGATTCGTCCGACATCCACTTCGAACCGGAAGCCAGTTTTCTGCGTATCCGCTACCGCATCGACGGCATGTTGCGGCAAATCCGCTCGCTGCATAAGACCTACTGGCCGGCAATGGCCGTACGTATCAAAGTGCTGTCCGGGATGAACATCGCCGAAACACGCGCGCCGCAGGACGGACGGATTTCACTGAACATGCGTGGCCGGCAGATCGATTTCCGTGTTTCGGCACAACCGACGATCCACGGCGAAAATATCGTATTGCGCATCCTCGACCGGCAGAAGGGCATCGTTCCCCTGGAAGGACTCGGCTTGGCCGACGAGCAACTCGACCAGCTCAAGCTGATGATCGCCCGTCCGGAGGGGATCGTTTTCGTCACCGGGCCGACCGGCAGCGGCAAAACGACCACCCTGTATTCGGTACTCAATCACATCAACTCCGAGGGGGTGAACATCATGACCCTCGAAGATCCGGTCGAATACCCGATGACGCTGGTCCGGCAGACTTCGGTCGCCGAATCGGTGAAGCTCGATTTTGCCAATGGCATCCGTTCGATGATGCGCCAGGACCCGGACATCATCCTGGTCGGCGAAGTGCGCGATGCCGAAACCGCCGAGATGGCTTTGCGCGCGGCGATGACCGGTCACCAGGTGTATTCGACCCTGCATACCAACTCGGCGATCGGCGCCATTCCCCGCCTGCTCGACATCGGCGTGTTGCCGGACATCATGGCCGGCAACATCATCGGCATCATCGCGCAGCGACTGGTGCGCCGTCTGTGTCCGCATTGCAAGATTCCCTATCAGGCGGAAGCACATGAGGCGCGTTTGCTCGGCGCCTATGCTGAAGGCGGTGCCAGACCGGTGATCTATCGGCCGAATGGTTGCGAACGTTGCGATTTTCAGGGTTATCGCGGACGGCTGGCGATCATGGAATTGCTGCGCATCAACGGTGATATGGACGAACTGATCGCGCGCCGCAGCACGGTGCGCGAAATGCGTCAGCTGGCCAACCAACAAGGCTTTACGACCCTGGCGGACGATGGTCTGCGGCGCGTCCTTGATGGCACGACGTCGCTGGAAGAAGTCGGCCGTGTCGTCGACCTGACCGACAGGATGTAAACGGCGTGCCGCTCTATACATACAAGGCGGTCAATCCCGAGGGGAGGATTCTCTTCGGCAGCATTGATGCCTTGAATGCAGTCGATCTCGAAATGCGCCTGAAACGCATGGAACTCGATCTGATCAGCGGCGAACCGGTCCATAACCGCAGCTTTTTTGCCGGCAGCGGCGTGCCACGCCGAGAAATCATCCATTTCTGCTTCCATCTGCAGCAACTGGTGCGTGCCGGCGTTCCGGTCCTTGAGGGACTGACCGACTTGCGCGACAGCCTCGAACATCCGCGCTTCCGCGAAGTGGTCGCCAGCCTGATCGAGTCGATCGAGGGCGGACAAACGCTCTCGCAGGCGATGTCGAATCACCGACGGGTCTTCGACCGGGTTTTCGTCAGTCTGATCCGTGCCGGTGAGGCAACCGGCCGCCTGCCGGATGTGCTGCATAGTCTCAACGAGTCATTGAAATGGGAAGACGAACTGGCTTCGCAAACGCGCAGAATCATTCTTTACCCGGCATTCGTGGCCATGGTCGTACTGGGAGCCACATTTTTCCTGATGGTTTATATGGTGCCGCAGTTGAAGATGTTCGTGCGCAACATGGGCCAGTCGCTGCCGCTGCAAACACAAATCCTGTTCTTCATTTCTGACGTCATGGTCGCCTACTGGTATCTGCTTTTGCTGATTCCGCTCTTCCTCTATGCCGGCATGCGCATTTTGTTGCGACAAAATCCGGTGGCCCGCATTCGTTTCGACGCTTTCAAATTGCATCTGCCGCTGATTGGCGACATCTTGCGCAAGATCGTACTTTCGCGCTTTGCCAATACCTTTGCCCTGCTATATTCCTCGGGTATCCCGATTCTCGAGTCGATTCGCACGACGCAGGAAGTGGTCGGCAATCTGGTTATCCGGCGCGGGCTCGAGCGTGTCGAACAGCTGATCGGCGAAGGGCAGAACGTCACCGCCGCTTTTCACAACACCGGCTTTTTCCCGCCGCTGGTCATTCGCATGCTGCGCATCGGTGAAAACACCGGTGCCCTCGACAATGCCCTGCTCAACGTCAGCTACTTCTATACCCGCGATGTGCGCGAATCGGTGCAAAAGGCGCAGCAGTTGGTCGAACCGGTATTGACTGTCGTCATGGGTGCCATCCTCGGTTGGATCATGCTCTCGGTACTCGGGCCGGTATACGACGTGATCAGCAAAATCAAGGCCTGAACCGACGCCATGTTCGTCCATCGCCTGCTCTATTTCAGCGCCCATCAGGTGACGGTTTTCAGCTGGCAAGCGGGTGCCCTGGTTCCGGACGGCAGTTTCGATGCCACCAGTAACGGCGCTCAGGAATTCACCGTCTATCTCGAAAAAAACAAAAAGCGCGTTTATGCCATTCTCGCCAATGTCGCTGACGAAAGTTTTCAGCTCGAGACGATTCCCTTTCTGCATGGCGAAGATCGCAAGGCGATCATTGCGCGCAAAGTCGGCCAATTGTTCTTCAACGCCGCGCTGACCACCACCATTTCCCTGGGGCATCAGAAATCGCGCCGCAAGGACGAACGCATCATGATGGCTGCCATGACCAACAGCGAGACCATCGTTCCCTGGCTGACAGCTTTTGCCCGAACCGAAACGCCACTGGCGGGCATTTATTCCTTGCCGTTGCTGAGCCCCTTGCTGCTCAAACGAATCGGCGTCGGCCACGAGCGCTGTCTGCTGTTGACCATCCAGGATCAAAGCCTCCGCCAGAGCTTCCTCGACAAAGGCGAGTTGCAGTTCAGCCGCCTGGCACCCTTGCATAACAGCAGCATCAGCGGCATTGCACAAACCTTCGCCGTCGAAGCACTCAAGCTGCAGCAATATCTGGTCAGCCAGCGGATGCTCGGCCGACAGGAAGCGGTCCCCGTATACCTCCTGGCACACGCCAACGCCCGCAAAGCGATTGAAAACAGTTGCGAGGACACGGAGACGCTGTCATTCATCATTCTCGACATCGAAGAATGCGCACAGCAATGCAAGCTGAAGTCCTCGCTGAGCGATACCCGTTGCGAGCATTTTTTTCTGCAGTTGCTGGTCACGGCGTCCGCCAAGGGTCAATTCGCCACCGACGACCATCGGCACGATTACCATCTGTGGTTGCTGCGTACGATTTTTCAGGGGATTGGCGCTCTGACGCTGTTCAGCTGTCTGTTATTTGCCGGCAAGGAGGTCTTCGATGCCCGTCAACTGGACCGGCATACGACGACTGTCCAGGCGGAAACCCTTCTTGCCCGTCAGCGTTACCAGTCGATCGTCAAGACCTTTCCGCCTATTCCGACCAGCAACGAAACCTTGCGCCGGTTGATCAATCGCTATGCCGAATTGGAAGCTGTCAATAGCATGCCGTTCACCGTCTATCGCGAAATCAGTCGTGCCATGAACGTCAGCGATGCCGTGGAAATCGAGCGCATCGAATGGCAAGGCGCCGGTTATGCCGTTGCCAAAGACGCCGCGGGCAATGCACCGGCAAGCGGCGCTGAAACTCTACCGGGCAGCAAGGAATTGGCGATCCTGCAGGGAACACTGCTTCTTGGCAACGAGAGCAATCCACGCCAGATCCTGGCGGTTTTCAACCAGTTTGTCGCGGCCCTGAAGCTCAATCCCAAGCTGGAAATCGAGGTGTTGCAGCAACCTTTCGACATCGAATCGGCCAAACCGCTGAAAGGCGGCGACGCCGTTCTCGATGCCCGGCAAACGCATGCATTCAAGCTGCAGATCAAGCTGGCGGGTGTCTGATGAAATTCGAAAGTAACGATTTCACGAAAATTCGCTACAGTGCGCTGATGGCGGCGACGATGATTCTCATTGGTAGTCTGACGGTGCATTACGCCATCGATACCCGCCGTCAGGCTCAGCGTACGCAAGCCAACAACGACAAATTGTTGGCCGAAGCCGATGCCCGACTGAAACAGGTCAGTAACGAGGAAAGCGAAGTCAAGCAAAAAATCATGATTTTTAATCAGTTGCAAGAGCGGGGCGTGGTCGGCGAGGAACAGCGCCTGGAGTGGATCGAACTGCTCAAGGACATTCGGGTCAGACGGCGCTTGCTTGATCTCGAATACGAAATTGCGCCCCAACGTCTGTTCGAAGCCAATACTGCCAACGAATATTCTTTTTTCGCCAGCACCATGCGACTGCAGGTCAAGCTGCTGCATGAAGAAGACCTCGAACGTCTGCTCAGCGACTTGCGCAGTCAGGCAAAAGCACTGATCATGGTCAAAAACTGTACCGTTTCACGTCTGCCGGCTGTTTCCGATGAGCATGCCAACCTGCTCGCGGTATGCGAAATCGACTGGATCACATTGCGAAACACAAAAAAATAATTGTCGAAAGGGATTGCCGATGAAAATCTGCTTTGCGCTCCCGACAGCAAACCAGTGGCGGATGGCCGTGTTGGGCAGCATTTTTCTGCTGATGGCCGACTCCCCGGTATGTGCAGTGGAAAGCACCCTCGGACGACTTTTTTTTTCAGCCGAACGCCGCCAGCAACTTGACCGACAAAGAGAGCAGAATACGCTCGACAAACAACAGGCCGTGGCGTCACCGGCGCTCAGCGTGGATGGCGTGGTCGTACGTAGCAGTGGCCGCCGCACGACTTGGTTGAACGGCACACCCCAGCATGAAAATGAGATGTTGAATGGCTTGACCCTCACCGGTCGTCCTGGCGAACCCGCCAGGGTGTTGGTCGAATCCCACGACGCACCGACGACCCGCGCGCGGGTTGGCGAAACGGTCAACCGCAGCACGGGAGAGATAAGCGACCGGCTGAACGGCGGTCATATCCGTGTTCGCAGCTCGGCACGCAAACTCTGATCCCCCGGCGGCAAATAACTGACGGTGAATGCAGAGCCCATGTCATCACCTGGTACAAGCGGTTCAGGACGGCGCCACCAGTGGTCGGACATTGCTGATCGACACCGTCAACAAGGAGCCGCCTTGTTGGCGATGCTGGCATTGATCACGCTGTTCGGGCTCTATTTCTTCCTGAAAGGGCTCAATGTCACGCAATTGAATTCCATTCGCCAATCCAATGCGGCGGCAGCCATGAATCTGGCACGACAGGCTTTGCTCGCCGAGGCGCTGACCCCGGCCATGATCAGCAATGCCGGGTTCTTGCCGCTCCCCGATCGTGGCACAAATCTGGTCAGTGGTTCCTGGGTGGCGTCCGAGGGAATCGCTTCACAAAATTTTCTCGGCAATATCAAGGACCGCTCGCTGATCGGTAAATTTCCATGGGATACGCTCAATACTCATGTCCTGCGCGATGCCACTGGCGATTGTTTGTGGTATGCAGTATCGGGACGTTTCAAAGTCAGCCCGAAAAGCGACACGATGAACTGGGATACCCTGGGTCAGCTAGATGTGATCAACGCCAGCGGAACGGTCGTCGCGACCAATCTCGTGGCGCTGGTCATCGCTCCCGGTAATGTGTTGCAGGATCAGGATCGCAACCTGAGCAACGCGGCCTATCGTGAATGTGCCGGCAACTATGATGCACGCCAATATCTCGACCCTTATCTCTCGGCACAGGCGATCAATGGTCAGACCAATTATTTTTCCGGTGGAAACGTTGCCCCCGACACTGGCAACAAGACTTTTGTTCTTGCCGATAACGACAGTTACAACGATCGGATGGTGTTCATCAACGTCGATGAAATCTTCAATCCGTTGATCAGGCGCGGCGACTTCCCGGTGGCCGTCGGTGAATTGCTGGATTATTTCAAAACCGAGAATGATTCCATTAAGCTGGCGAATGAAGCCATCACCAACAGAAACCTGCTCAGAAATTACGCAAATCAGGTCAATGCCGCGTTTGGCCTGCCGCCTGAGCCCTTGGAAGACCTGTTACCGCGCACAATCATTGCGGGTGCCAAAGGAACCGACAATCTGATTTGCCCGACTGAAGACAGTACACTCAGCACGCAGCTGCCGACTTTTTGCAAGAACTGGAAAGAGATGCTCTTCCTGACCGAATTGCCGACGCCGATGCCGATTTCCATCAATGGTGCCCAGACGGCTGAAATATGCGGTCGCGTACTGATTTTTGGCGGACGCAAAACCGCAACGCAAATCCGCGTGTCTGCTGCCGACCGGGCGAACAAGCAAAATTACCTCGAATCGCCAAACGATACCTCTTTTGACGTACCGGTTGCCAGTAACACCAACTTCGCAGGAATGGAAAATTTCGCTGCCTCCCGCGCCAGTGTCGACTTGATGCGCTGCCTCCTATGAATTGCCGCCAGCATTGTCCGATAGTCAGGACACGGGGGTTTACCCTGACAGAAGCCGCAGTGGTGATGATCATCGTCGCATTGGTGCTTGGTGGATTGTTGGCACCGTTATCAGCACAAAACGATCTGCGCGCCAGCAGCGAAACCAAAGCCGCTCTGGTCGATATTCGTGACGCACTGATTGGCTTCGCTTTAGCCAATGGCCGGCTGCCGTGTCCGGCCAGTCCGATGATTGCCAGTGGGGATGCGCAGGCCGGGGTCGAGGAAAGTCCGCTTTCCACCGGCTGCGCCAATGTTGCCGGCGTCATTCCATGGGCGACCCTGGGGCTGGGCGAAACCGACGCCTGGGGAGGTCGCTACACGTATGTGGTCAACGCGAAATTCACCCGCCCGCCACCCCTGGCCAGCTTTGCTGCCGGGGAATGCAGTGGCAGCACCTATACGCCACCGCTGCCGACAGCGGCCGGATTCGCCTTGTGTACCACGAGCGATCTCAGCGTTAAGAATACCGTCGGCGGTACGGAAATCGCGGCGGGCGTGCCGGCAATGATCATTTCACACGGCAAGAACGGTTTTGGCGCCTTTCTGAGCAGCGGCGTGCAGATCCCGAATACCACTGATAACGACGAAATCGAAAACATCCTGATCAAGGATCTGACGAGCGGCAAGTGGAAAGGTGCCGGCTCCGAAAAAGTGTTCATCAAGAAGACCGCGACCAGCACCTTCGATGACGAACTGATCTGGATTCCGGCGTCGCTGCTCTACAGTCGGATGATAACGGCCGGCAAATTGCCCTGATCATGCCGGAGCCTGCGTAGCGGCCTACCGGCCGATCATCGATGACCGGTCTGCCGGTCCTGCGTTTCCTGCCAGACGTTCCGGCAATGAGTTTCGCGCATCAGCCAAGTGGCGAATGCGCCCACGGCGGCTGTTCCGGCCAACAACAGCATGCCGGCGCGGAAATCTGCCGGGCTGTAGAGGCGGGTGCCGCTGGTGCTGAGCGTGCCTTGCCAGCTTTGATCCATCACCCAGCCAACCAGCGGTTGCAGGATCGCACCCGCGAGAAAACCGCCCATATTGATGACGCTGGTCGACATGCCGGACAACTGCGGCGGGTTGACCTCCTTGGCGCAGGCCCAGCTCAAGGTAAAGCTGGCGGTGAGCATACCCATGATCGCCATCAACGTGTAGCTGATCAGCACAGGCAGGCTGCCGACCGTCAACCAGATCAGCCAGATGGCGAGATATGCGTGACTGCTGATGATCAATACCGGTTTGCGTAGACGCAAGCGGTCGGACAGGGCGCCGATGAGCACACAACCGAGCGCGAAACCGGCGAAATAGAGACTGACATGCGACGTCGCCGTTGCCCGGCTCATGCCATGTGCTTGCGTCAGGAAGGGCGTGATCCACAGCCCGGCAAACGCAAAAAAGCTGCCGCTGATACCGAAGTTGATGCACACCAGCGGCCAGGTGGCGTGATTGCGCAATACGGACAGCAGCCCGGACAGCACCACGGTCCGGTCGAAGCGTGGACGAGCGGAATGGGCCATCGGCGCACTACCCGGTCGCTCCGGCCGGTCGCGCACCCAATGCCAGCAGGCGATGGCGAGGACGACCGAGATCACGGCGACACCGACGAAAATGCTGCGCCAGCCGGTCAGTTGCGCCAGCCAGGACAAGGGGGCGCCAGCGAGCACCGAGCCCATGTTGCCGACCAGCATGCAGATGCCGACGACGCTGGCGAAGCGGTTGTCTTCGAAAGACAGGGCGATGATCTTGAGCATGGCGATGAAAGTCACCGAGACGCCGAGTCCGATCAGCGTCCGGCCGACCAGCGCCAGCTCGAGATTGGGCGCCAGACCGAACAGCAGACTGCCGCCGCCGCT
>CAYRXO010000042.1:0-21304 GCA_964428215.1 uncultured Candidatus Accumulibacter sp.
CACCTCATGCGCTTCATGCAGCAGCGCCTCGCTCCCAACGCCCCAGACACCGGCTCACTTACCCCAGCCAACAGTCCTTACCCTCACCAACCGCTACCATGGAATTTGAAATGAGAACTGCTGGGTCAATGCAATATATACAACACCATTCGGCGCATGGCGGCAAGAAGGGCAGTCAGCAATTGCCAGCAGCGTCCGACCGAGGCCACTTCGACAGCTTCGCCCGGCGCGTGTGCGCCGCGGATCGTCGGGCCGAAGGAGACGATGTCCAGTCCGGGGATCTTCGCGCCGAGCAAGCCGCATTCGAGACCGGCGTGGATGACCTGGATCGTCGCTTCGTCGCCGGCTCGCTCTGCAAGACGCTTTGCCATTCATCGAGCGCCGCCTGCAGCGGTGCCGACGCGGCGGACGGCACACGGACTTGCTCGAAAGTTGCCTGCCCGCTGACGTACACCAGCAGTCATGCGTACAAGAGCAATGTTCTGGGCACTTTGCCTTGGATACGCGACGCGCTTCCACCTGATCGGATGGCGCCAAGGCTGTCGGTGTACCGGAATTTCTGTTGCTGGTTGCATAGCGTTCAACTCGTCGGTGTGCAAACTGGCGTAGGCAGAATCATTCGTTTCCGCGCGTCGATCTATCGAAGCAAATGTTCTATACTCCGCTCGCATTCCGGATGCTCACAGATCGCCCGGCGGCTTGACTTGGGTAGCCGTTTCCTTCCTGATTTCCCACGAATTCGTCATGACGATCCAGCCCCAGGTCATCGATCCGGTGATCGAGCAGCCAATGGTAAGCGCGTCGCGAGACTACCTCGAGTCACTCTATCTTGCCGATCGTCGCCCCTGGGTGGTTGCCTTTTCCGGTGGCAAGGATTCGACGGCCGTTTTGCAACTCGTCTTTCAGCTACTGATTCACCTCGGTCCGCGCGCGCAGAAACCTGTCATCGTTCTCGCTTCCGACACACAGGTTGAAGCGCCGAACGTGGCCGAATTCGTCGCCAGCGTTCTACATCGGCTTGGTCACGCGGCCGCAGCGCAGAATTTTCCACTGACGACTTTGCTCGTGCGACCAGAGCCAAACGAAAGCTTCTGGGGCAAGTTGATCGGCCGCGGTTATCCACCCCCGTCGCGCTGGTTCCGCTGGTGCACCAGCAACATGAAGATCAAGCCATCGCGTCGCGCCATCGAAGACATTACGCGTGTACATGGCAGCGTGATCCTGCTGCTCGGTACGCGCACCAGCGAAAGTCCGGAACGCGGGAAGAACATGCAAGCGCGCGAGACGAATAGTCGCGGGCTCAATCCGCATCATGAAATCCCGAATGCCTTGGTCGCCACGCCGATTGCCGACTGGAGTACTGAAGATGTCTGGGAGTATCTGTCGGCCAGTCCTTGCCCCTGGGGAGCGGACCATGCTTTTCTGTTTTCGCTTTACCGACAGGCGAGCGGTGGCGAGTGCCCGGTGATTTTCGATCTGAATACGCCTTCATGCGGTGGGAGTCGTTTCGGCTGCTGGACGTGCACCGTTGTACGCGAAGACAAATCGCTGCAGGGTTTTATCCGCTCTGGAAAGCAGGAGTTGCAGCCGCTGATCGATTTTCGAGACTGGCTGATCACCCTGCGCGACAAGCCCGGTTATCGCAGCGGCACCCGGCGAAACGGCCTGCTCGGACCGGGGGCGTTTTTACCTTTTGCGCGCCAGGAAATTCTCGACGCACTTCTGCGCCTGGAGCAGCAAGTCCGTTTGCCCTTGGTCAGCGATGCGGAACTGGCCTACATTCAGTTCGAATGGTCGCGGGAATTCGATTTCCAGTCTCACCTGGCGTACTCGCTTGCGGCCCGTTACGGAAGGGAAATCAGCGCGATGGAAAGCGATTGGTCACATCCCGAAGATGATTTGGTTGAAAAGGCGGCGGTCGAGTCGGGCGTGGCTCCGGATCTGCTGAAGACGCTGCTCGATCTGCGCCGTCGCGATTATCCTTCCCTCGATCGCTGGGGTGCCAAGGCGAAATTCGAACAGGCAATTGGTGACTTGGTGAGTAAAGCGGCCCATCAGGCGGAACGAGCCGCACAGCGATGATTTTTCACCGTCTACAAATTGAAAACCTGTTTTCCTACCGCTGAGCGCATGAGTTTGACCTGACGCCGCCGGCCGACGGGCGCAACATCCTGCTCATCTGGGGACGAAACGGCTACGGTAAAACCAGCTTTCTGAACAGCCTCAAGCTGTTGTTGCACGGTGTGTCGAACGATCTGCGCAGCAGTGTGCAATCCGGGCGCACACTCAAGCGCGACCACTATTTGCTGGGAATGGGCGACGAGTGGATCGGCGTCTTCAATCGGCAGGCGCGCGCCAGCCAGGAAAGCGAATTCGGCGTTGCGCTGGATTGGCAGGAGGAAGCCGGGGAAGTGCGCATCGAGCGGCGCTGGCGAGTCGAGGGAAATGGGGTGCACGAAACATTGCGCATCCAGCCGAGCTTTGGCGACCCACTCGTCGATCAAGAGAGCGTGATCGATGGAGAAGCGCGTGCTTTCCTGGAAACTCGCTTGCCGGAAGCGATCACGCCCTTCTTCCTCTACGACGCCGAGCGCGTGCAGCAGATCGCCGAAGCAAATCGTGAAGGACTGATGAAACAGATCGAACAGCTGCTCGATCTGAGCGATATCGACGTTCTTGACGATATCTGGGGCGTAATCTGACAGCTTGGCGACGTGCATCGAAGGACGTCGATCAGCATCGTATCGACTCGTTACAACACGACGTGCTGTCCACCGAAGCAAAGCTGGCCGGAGTGCGGGCGGAAATCGACTCCGTGGCAAATGAAATCGCGGAAGCCGAATACAGCGCCAAACGTCTCGATTCCGCCTTGCAGGCGAAGCGACAGTTTGCGTTGCAAAATGAAGAGACGCGCCTGAAAACAAAGCAGCAGGACTTGACAGAACGCATCGATGCGCTCCGGCAGGCGTTTTTTACCAGTTTCACACGCGCGGCTCCGCTGATCATGCACCCGCAACTGATGGCGACGGCCGCCAGCGAATTGAACAAGATTGCCGCACACCCGAACCGGCGTCTGCTCAATGATCTAAAACGCATCTTCGACGACCTGCCGGAGCGTCTTTTTGCTGTCCCGCCGTTCCCGGAGCCGCCGCTGAGCCAGGAACAGGAGCGAACCTTGCGCCGTAAACTGGGCCGCATCATGGATAGCTACCAGCCCGAAGCGCAGGACATGACGGCGGGACTGTTTCGGATTGACGCAAAGCGCGCCGAGACGATCCTGGATCTGGCCAACGACATGGCCAGTGACGAACGGCAACGCTCGCAGTGGGTCGCCGAGCTGACCACCCTGCGCAAACTGCACGGGGAACTGGCCGAAGTGAATCGCAAGCTGGACGATGTCTCCAATCTCGCGCCAAGTGAACGTGAACTGTTTGCACAGAAACAGCGCGAACGCGAGCAAGTCACGCAGACGCTCGGCGAACTGATGACTCGTCGTGGCGAGTTGGTCGAGCGTGAAAAGAGTGTCGCCCGCGAGCTCGACAATCAGCGCAACGATCTGCGCCAAGAGGAGCGGAAACTGGGTGGAGCCAATGTGGCGCGCAACAAGCTCTCCTGCGGTCAATCGCTACGCGAGGCGCTCTCGCTTTACCGCCACCTGCTGAAACAACGGCGGCGCGGAGACATTGAAGGCGCCATCAACCAGCGCTTCCGCGAACTGATGACCTCGCACGCCCTGATTGCCAAAATTCAGGTGGAAGAGGATTTCTCGCTGCGTTACCTCGATGCCGCGCAGCAGCCGGTGGGCATGGGCAATTTGTCGGCTGGGATGAAGCAACTGGTAGCGCAGGCGCTACTCTGGGGATTGAAGGACGTTTCCCGCAAGGAAGCAGCGGTCGTCGTCGACACGCCGCTGGCGCGTATCGACCGCGAACATCAGATGAATCTGCTGCGGCGCTACTATCCGCAAGCCGGGCGGCAAGTCATCATCCTGCCGACCGATGCGGAAATCGACCGCGAAAAATACCAGATGCTGCAACCCCACATCTACCGCGAATACCGTCTGGATAACGCGCAGGGCGATTGCACCCGGGTCGAGCCGGGAGGGGATTACTGATGGCCAAGGTCTACACCTCGCGCAGCGAAGAAAGCACCATCGACAATGTGCTGCGCAAAGGATTCTGCGTCCCGGGATCGAAGAGGACCGTTCTGCGCCTGGCACTGGCCCTCTCGCTGAAGCAGCCCATCCCGCCCGGTGAGGAATTCGACCAGCTTCCCGGCGGTCGCGAGGGGGGCAAGGAGTACGGTCTGGATGTGCTGACCGGCGAATCGCAAAAGGAGTCGGAAGCGTTTGTCGACGCGTTTCGCGCTTTGCTGTCGGTTTACCATCAACAGGATCTGTTCGGTGACGATGTCAGTTTCGTCCGCTATTTGCAACGACATATCCACCGCGGGCTACGCGAAGTGCAGACGTCCTGGCGTGATTCGCATCACTTCCATGAATTTCTCTTCCAGGAGTTTTTCGCGACACACGAAGCCTACCATGTCGCTGCGCCGCCGGAAGGCATGCCGCTTGCACAAGCGTTGGCCGAACTGGGTCTGCTCGCCGAAATCGTCACCAGTCAGAGCGGGCCGCGCGTCACGAGATATACGGTGCAACTGGCCGCAGCGGAGGACTGCAGCCGTATCGAACGCAAGCTCGACGATCTGGCATTTTCTTGGGTCTCGGCAAGGCGGGCGTCTTTCTCGAACCAGCCGGCGAACCGAAGACCGTCTGGCTTGACGTGCCGCGTCCGCCGGCGCAGTGGACGACGCCTGGTTGCGAGCTGATTGGTACCTGGCAACCGCCGGCGAGCGGTTTGCCGATCTTGCTCGGGGTCGACATTACGGGCGCCCTGCGGACACGCGATTTGCTGCAGGCACCGCATGTGTTGATCGCCGGCACGACGGGAAGCGGCAAAAGCGTCTGCCTGCATGGGCTGTTGCTTTCCCTGCTCATTACCTGTGCGCCGACGCGACTGCAATTGCTGCTGGTCGATCCTAAACGGGTCGAATTCGCGGCGTATCAGGGCTTGCCTCACTTATTGGCTCCCGTCGTTGTGGACGCGGTCGAAGCGACGCGTCGCCTGAATGAACTGGTCAAGGAGATGGAGCGCCGCGAAAAGTTGCTGGAGACGCAGGGCGCGCGCGAATGGAGCGATCTCGGAGATATGGCGCCTGCGCGTATCGTCGTCGTCGTCGAGGAATTGGCCGATCTTTTCGCGCAATCACCCGAGGCGGAGGCGCCGCTCGTTCGGCTCGCTCAGAAGGCACGCGCGGCGGGTATTCACTTGTTGCTCGCCACTCAGCGCCCCGACGCGGCAACCTTCAGTGGTCTGCTGCGTACCAACATCCCTTCACGGATTGCGCTCACGGTGCAAAAAGCGAGCGATTCGCGCATCGTGCTCGACGAAAGTGGTGCCGAGAAGTTGTTGGGCAAAGGCGACGTGCTGGTCAAATGGGTTGGGGAAGCGATACAGCGTGTCCATGCACTGAACATTCGTCCGACTGACATCAAACAAGTGCTCCATCGTTGGCGCACGAGGGGCTAGTCGATGGTCAATATCCTGATCGAAGAATTTTCACCGTTATTCCTCAGCGTCGACCGCGTTGGACCGTTTCAGCAACGGATGGAGGTCTTCGACTTTACTGATGTCGATGACGAACCATGCAATCTGTATCTGATGGTGTCGAAGAACGGCCGTGGCAAGACGACGGTCATGGAGATGCTGACCGTCATGATGGCCATGCTGGGGCGTACCGACTGCGACCGGCTGGGCTTCGATGCTTTCGACAGCGAGCCGGGACGCGCCCAGTGGGATCTGCGGCTGACCATCCGCGACGGCGGGAAGAATGAAACGGTCATCCTGTCGCTGCTTGCCGGCTTCATCCCGGACGAAGAGGTTTCGCTGCGTTTGTGGGGCGAATCCGAGCTGCGCCGTTACGGTGCCACGCGTTGGTGCCGTTTCGGCTTCGTGCGCAACGCCTATTCCCGCTACCGCCGCATTGGTCGTGGCGACGAGTGGGTCGAGGACTTCAATCGGCTGATTGCGGCAAACCTGGGCACGCGCTTGTCGGGCTTCGAAAGTGACGAACTGAGCTATCCGACGCTGATCTATTTCTCTGCCTATCGCAATATCGTCCGCCTGCCTGATGTCGATCGGGCAATCTTGGCACCGCGCGACTGGAACTATCGCCCGCTGCATGTCTTCGGCGTCGAGGGTGAGGACTGGCGTGATTCACTCGACAACCTGCTTGTCTGGCTGAAGTGGCTTGACGACGGGCGTTTCGAAGCCGCGCTGCAGGCGGTCAACGAAAAGGCGTTCAAGGTCGGCGACCCTTTGCTCTCCGCCGGCAAGCGGTTGAAAGGGGTACGCAAGGACCCGCCCGAAGCGATTATCGAGGTGGACGGGGTCGAGCACCGCCTCGACCGCCTGTCGAGCGGAGAAAAGAGTCTGCTGCAGCTTCACCTGCGCATTGGCGCGCACATGACGCGCAACACGATACTGCTGATCGACGAACCGGAAGTCCATCTGCATCGCAACTGGCAATACGAGACACTCAGCGATTTGATTAAGCTCGCCAAGTCGCACTTTCCCTGCGTCACGGTCATTCTGGCAACGCACTCCGAACGCATCATGAAAGCCGTTGGCCTGAACCAGCGCGAGAAAAATCTGCGCAAGGGGGCGTACATCATCGAAACGCCTGAAGAAGAACTTCGAGCCGAGAGAATCGCCGAAGAAGCGCAGCGCAAAGCCGAAGCAGCGCGTCAGAGGGAAGCGGAAGCGCAATACGGAGAATAAAGATGGGAGTGGTCAAGGAACGCAGCGGTCTCGCGCAAGCCGACCGGCTGGCGGATCGCTATGGTGGTGTGCCGGTGATTTACGTCGAGGCCGACGATGACCGTTATGTTTTTGGCGATTGCTGGTTCAAGCACTGGCTGTCGCGCATCGAATTTCAAGCTGCGGCGCTGCAATGTGGAACGGCGGGTTGCTCGGGGGTGATTGATGCCGTTGCCAGCGATCGGCAAGCCGGGAACTTCGCCTGGGGAATCGTCGACCGCGACACGGTGATGAGCCGTTGCTTATGGAATCTCGTCAATGAGACGGACGATGCCATCTACACCGGTTTGGCAAGCCAGGAATTCGGCCCCGAGATCAAGCTGCTTTGCCGCTGGGAAATGGAAAACTATCTGATCGACGGTCTGGCGCTCGAACAATGTCGCGCCGAACGTGCGATGACCCCGGAAAGATCTGCTGACGTCGTGTATCAGGAATTGCTTGCCGACTGCCAGATGCTGATATCGCATGCGGCCATCAATTCGGTATGCCATAAGTACCATGTCAAGGGGTTGGGTGACGGCTATGCCAATCGATTTGCCTGTCGCGAAGAGATGGAGGCGGATATTCAACAGGGAAAGCTGGCATCTTTGGCTGCCGTCAACGCGGCCGCCCATGACGATTATGGGCAGCAGATTGCTCATTTACAGGCTTTTGATCAGCCCGCAGAAACGGATGCCATCCGTGTGACGGCATTGCTTCGCCGGCTGCACGGCAAGGCGCTTCTGGAACGCTACGCCCATCGATGCAAGCTGCAAGACGAACTGCGCGGTACGCTCGCCAATCGCATTCTCGAAATGAAGCGTGTTCCGGCTGAAATTGAGGAGTTCGTCGAGCATGTTATCCGCCAGTCTCAAACGTAATGCAACCCTACCCGACAGCGACGCGAGCACTCGTATAAACCGCAGTTCCCGCCCATAGCGGGCTGAGATGCAAACAATCGGGGTCAGGTCTTTAAATCCTACATTCGACGTGCCATCTACCCCGCAGTTGTCGCTCCGCATGGCCGACTGCACTTCGATCGAAGCGCCGAAGCAGCCGTTTTGCTTGCCGACGGCGAGCCTCATGTCCTGAATACGATACATCCCTGCCCAGCGTTCAACGCATGGCGGCGAGAAGGGCGGTCAGCAATTGCCAGCAGCGCCCGACCGAGGCCGCTTCGACGGCTTCGCCCGGCGCGTGTGCGCCGCGGATCGTCGGGCCGAAGGAAACGATATCCAGTCCGGGAATTTTGGCGCCGAGCAAGCCGCATTCGAGGCCGGCGTGGATGACCTGGATCGCCGCTTCGTCACCGAACCGTTCGCGATAAACGCGCTGGCACAAAGCGAGCAGCGGCGATCCGACGGCTGTCGTCCAGCCGGGATAATGGCCGGATTGGACGCATCGGCTGCCGGAGAGCGCGAAGATGCTGCCGATCTCGTCGGCCAGCGCCTGACTGCAACTGTCGCGTAGCGAGCGGACCATGAAGTTGCAATGGCCGCTGTCCGGCCGCAGGTCGACGATGCCGAGATTGTTCGAGGTGTCGACGACGCCGGGCCGCGCGCGGCTCGTCCGCCAGACGCCGTGCGGCGCGGCGTGCAGGCTGTGCAGCCAGAGGGCCTGTTCGTCCGCCGCCAGCACGGCGTCGGCGTCTGCCTCACTGCAGCTCAGTTGCAGTCCGTCGTCGATGCCGGCCAGTTCGCGCTGCAGGACGCTTTGCCATTCTGCGAGCACTGCCTGCAGCGGCGCCAGCGCGGCGGGCGGCAGGGTGATCAGCGCGCTCGCTGCGCGCGGCAAGGCGTTGCGGGCGTTGCGGGCGTTGCCGCCGTGCAAACTGGCCAGGTGGTATGGCAATTCGTTTTGCAAGGCGCAGAGCAGACGGACGAGCAGCTTGATGGCGTTGCCGCGTTCTTCGTGGATGTCGACGCCCGAGTGGCCGCCGCGCAATCCGCGCAGATCGATGCGCCGTACGACGTGGCCGGCCGGCAGCGGCTCGGCGCTCGCGTGGCGCGTGATGTCGACATCCAGCCCGCCGGCGCAACCGACATAGAACCGTCCCCATTCCTCGGTGTCGAGGTTGAGCAGACGGCGGCCTTGCAGCCGCTCGCCGGCGAGTGCGCGCGCGCCGCCCATGCCGGCTTCTTCGTCGACGGTGAATAAGGCTTCCAGCGGCGGGTGCGACGCGGTTCCGCTGGCCAGCACGGCCTGGATCAGCGCGACGCCGATGCCGTTGTCGGCGCCGAGTGTCGTTTGCGGCGCGCGCAGCCAGCCGTCTTGCCACTCGCAGACGAGCGGGTCGCGCGTGAAATCGTGTGCGACGCCGTCGTTTTTCTGGCAAACCATGTCCAGATGCGCTTGCAGGATGACCGGCGGCACGTTCTCGTAACCGTCGCTCGCCGGTTTGCGGACGATCAGATTGCCGGCCGGGTCCGCTTCGCTTTGCAGGCCAAGCGACGCGGCCCAGTCGCGCAGGTGCGCGCGCAGCGGGCCTTCGTTTTTGGAGGCGCGGGGGATCGAGCACAGGGTGGCGAAATACTGCCAGACGGCGGCGGATTCGGGATCGGCCAGGGTGCAGGCGGACAAGGGAAAGTTCATAGAGGCTACCTTGCTGAAAGTAATCGCCTGCGGACGCCCATTCGTACGCAAGGACTGTTCTCGGTGATGGCCGGGCCGTTCAGCCGTTGCCGCTGACGCCGAACACCTGCTTGCGCAGACGGAACAGTTCGTCGCGCGTCGCAGCGGCTTTTTCGAATTCGAGGTTTTTGGCGTATTCGAGCATCGCTTTTTCCAGGCGTTTCAGTTCGCGGGCGAGCTGCTTCTCGTCCATCGCCGCGTAACTGGCCTGCTGCTGGGCGACGTGCCGCGCCGCGCGCTGCTGCTGTGCGGCTTCGTCGTCATAAACGCCGTCGATGATGTCGACGATACGTTTGCTGACGCCTTGCGGCGTGATGCCGTGCGTCCGGTTGTAGTCGATCTGCTTGAGGCGTCGACGCTCGGTTTCGTCGATCGCGCGCTGCATCGAGCCGGTCACCTGGTCGGCGTAGAGGATCGCCGTGCCGTTGAGGTGGCGGGCGGCGCGGCCGATGGTCTGGATCAGCGAACGTTCGGAACGCAGGAAGCCTTCCTTGTCGGCGTCGAGTATCGCCACCAGCGACACTTCCGGGATGTCCAGCCCTTCACGCAGCAGGTTGATGCCGACCAGTACGTCGAACTTGCCGAGGCGCAGGTCGCGGATGATTTCGACGCGTTCGACGGTGTCGATGTCGGAATGCAGGTAGCGTACACGCACGTCGTGTTCGTCGAGATATTCGGTGAGATCCTCGGCCATGCGCTTGGTCAGCGTGGTGACCAGCACGCGCTCGCCGCACTGAGTGCGCAGGCGGATTTCCGACAGCAGGTCGTCGACCTGCGACGACGCCGGCCGGACGATCAGCGTCGGGTCGACCAGCCCGGTCGGGCGCACCAGTTGCTCGACGACCTGTCCCTGGTGCGTCTTTTCGTAATCGCCCGGCGTTGCCGAGACGAAAACGGTCTGCGGCAGCAACAGTTCGAATTCGGCGAAGCGCAGCGGCCGGTTGTCGAGCGCCGACGGCAGGCGGAAGCCGTAATTGACCAGATTCTCCTTGCGCGAGCGGTCGCCCTTGTACATGCCGCCGACCTGCGGCACGGCGACGTGCGATTCGTCGATGAACAGCAGCGCGTCGCGCGGCAGATAATCGAGCAGCGTCGGCGGCGGGTCGCCCGGCGCGCGTCCCGAGAAATGGCGTGAGTAATTTTCGATGCCTTTGCAAAAACCGAGCTGATCGAGCATTTCCAGGTCGAAACGCGTGCGTTGCTCGATGCGCTGCGCTTCGACCAGCCGGTCATTGGCGTTGAAGGAGGCGATCCGTTCGCTGAGTTCGTGCTTGATCTCTTCGATGGCGCGCAGCACCGTGGCGCGCGGTGTGACGTAGTGCGACGAGGGGAAGACGGTGAAGCGCAGCACTTTTGCCTGCAGATGGCCGGTGAGCGGGTCGAAGAACTGCAGTCCGTCGACTTCGTCGTCGAACAGCGACACGCGGATCGCCAGTTCGGCATGCTCGGCGGGGAAAATGTCGATCACGTCGCCGCGCACGCGGAAGGTGCCGCGGTGAAAATCGGTCTCGTTGCGCTCGTACTGCATCGCCACCAGCCGTTTGAGCAGTTCGCGCTGATCGAGCCGGTCGCCGACGCGCAAGGTAAGGATCATCTGGTGATACTCGTCGCGGTCGCCGATGCCGTAGATGCACGAGACGGTGGCAACGATGATGCAGTCGCGCCGTTCGAGCAGGCTCTTGGTCGCCGACAGACGCATCTGCTCGATGTGCTCGTTGATCGCCGAGTCCTTTTCGATGTACAGGTCGCGCGCCGGCACATACGCTTCCGGTTGGTAGTAGTCGTAATAGGAAACGAAATACTCGACGGCGTTGTCGGGAAAAAATTCGCGGAATTCGGCGTAAAGCTGCGCCGCCAGCGTCTTGTTCGGCGCCAGGATCAGCGCCGGGCGGCCAGTGCGGGCGATGACGTTGGCCATGGTGTAGGTCTTGCCCGAACCGGTGACGCCGAGCAGCGTCTGATACGCCAGTCCGTCGGACAAGCCAGTCAGCAGATGTTCAATCGCTTGCGGCTGGTCGCCTGCCGGCTGGAAAGGCTGATAGAGGCGGAACGGACTGTCGGCGAAAGTCTGGAAAGGCAGTGCGCGCGCGGAGTCGGCATGATCGATCATGCTAGAATTTTACGTTTTTTCGCCCTGGCACGCTGCCGCATCCGCTCGTCGTCTGCCGCTTGGTCAACGTCCTCGTCGGCAATGACGTTTCAATCGGCGACGTGGTGGACGCCCGGATGACCGGCCACTGTCCAACGCCATCTGCCAACTGACTTCTTTAGGAAACACTGATGACCGCTTCCATCTTCGCTGCCGTGGAAATGGCTCCACGCGATCCGATTCTCGGCCTCACCGAGTCGTTCAACGCCGACACGCGCCCGACCCGCGTCAACCTGGGTGTCGGCGTCTATCTCGACGACAGCGGTAAAGTTCCCTTGCTGAATGCGGTCAAGCGGGCTGAAAAAGCGCGTCTGGAAACGATGCCGCCGCGCGGCTATCAACCGATCGACGGTCTGCTTGCCTACAACCAGACGGTGCAGAAACTGCTGTTTGGTGAGCAATCACCTTTGCTTGCCGATGGGCGGGTGATCACCCTGGAAGCGCTCGGCGGTACCGGCGCACTGAAGATCGGCGCCGATTATCTGCGCCGGCTGCTGCCGCAGGCGACCGTTTATCTCAGCGACCCGAGCTGGGAAAACCACCGTGCTCTGTTCGAGTATGCCGGTTTCGAAGTACAAACCTATCCCTACTACCATCCGCAGACGCGGGCCGTCGATTTCGCGGCTATGCGCGCCGGTTTGCAAGCGCTGCCGGCCGGCTCGATCGTCGTCCTGCACGCCTGCTGCCACAACCCGACCGGCGCCGACCTCGACGCCGGCCAATGGCGCGAGGTGGTCGATATCGTCGGCGCGCGTGGGCTGGTGGCGTTCATCGATATCGCTTATCAGGGTTTTGCCGACGGCATCGACGACGATGCGCTGGCCGTGCAGCTGTTCGCCGCCTCGGGCCAGTCTTTTCTGGTGGCCAGTTCGTTCTCCAAATCGTTTTCGCTCTACGGCGAACGCGTCGGCGCCTTGTCGGTGGTCACCGCCAGCCGCGACGAATCGGCGCGCGTCCTGTCACAGATCAAGCGCATCGTGCGTACCAACTACTCCAATCCGCCGACGCACGGCGGCGCGATCGTCGCCGCCGTGCTGGCCAACGCCGAATGGCGCCGCATCTGGGAAGAGGAACTCGGCCAGATGCGGCAACGCATTCTGTCCATGCGTCTCGGCCTCGTCGAGCGGCTGCAGAACAAAGGGGTTGCCGCTGATTTTTCATTCATCGTCCGCCAGCGCGGCATGTTCTCCTATACCGGGCTCAGCACCGCGCAGGTTGACCGCCTGCGCGACGAGTTCGGCATCTACGCGGTGAGCTCGGGGCGAATCTGTCTCGCGGCGCTCAATAACGGCAACATCGATTACGTCGCCGAGGCCATCGCCGGCGTGCTGTGAGCGGAATATGCAATTCGCGCAATAAATTACCGAGACAGCGCCGTAATGATGGCTGCGCGGGATGCGGCGCATCAACAGCGGAAAGCGGATCGATACGAAGTCGCGGGCGCTGCAAAGCGCATTCGTTTGCATCGCACTTGGCTTGTTTCGAGGCAGGGTTGATCTGCGATACGCAATGGTAAGATTTGTCTTCCCTGTTGCGCTATCGTCGATAGCGTGTCACAGAAAAGTCAAATAAAGGAAATTGCCAATGAAGCTCGAAACACTTGCTGTACATGCCGGCTATGGACCCGAACCAACGACACGTGCCGTCGCGGTGCCGATCTATCAGACGGTGGCTTATGCCTTCGACAACACCCAGCACGGTGCCGATTTGTTTGATCTCAAGGTGGCGGGCAATATTTACACCCGGATCATGAATCCGACCCAGGATGTGCTTGAAAAACGGGTGGCGGCAATGGAAGGCGGCATTGCCGGGTTGGCGCTGGCGTCGGGACAGGCGGCGATCACCTACGCCATTCAAACCATCGCCGAAGCCGGCGACAACATCGTTTCGGCGTCCACGCTTTATGGCGGCACGTACAACCTCTTCGCGCACACCTTGCCGCAATACGGTATTTCTGTCCGTTTTGCCGATTATGCCAATCCGTCCAGCTTCGAAAATTTGATCGATGAAAAAACGAAGGCGGTGTATTGCGAATCGATCGGCAATCCGCTGGGCAATATCACCGATTTCGAGCCATTGGCCGAAATCGCGCATCGCCATGGTGTACCGCTGATCGTCGATAACACCGTGCCGTCCCCCTATCTGTGTCGTCCTTTCGAACACGGCGCCGACATCGTCGTTCACTCGCTGACCAAGTACATCGGCGGACATGGCAATTCGCTGGGCGGCATCATCGTCGATAGCGGCGCTTTTCCGTGGGCGGAACACAAGACCCGTTTCCGGCGCCTCAACGAGCCGGATGTTTCGTATCACGGCGTGGTGTATACCGAGGCGCTGGGACCGGCCGCATACATCGGCCGGGCGCGCGTCGTACCGTTGCGCAATATGGGCGCGGCGATTTCGCCACTCAACTGCTTCCTGATCCTGCAAGGGCTGGAAACGCTGCCCCTGCGCATGGAACGCATCTGTGCCAACACCGAAAAAGTGGCGGCCTATCTCAGCGCGCACGCGAAAGTTGCCTGGGTCAATTATGCCGGCTTGACCAACCACCCGGAAAACCCGCTGGTCATGAAATACCTCGGTGGCCGCGCTTCGGGAGTGCTGACTTTCGGCGTCAAAGGCAGCGGTTGCAGCGGTGTCGAAGCGGGCAGACGCTTCCAGGACGCACTGCAATTGTTCACCCGTCTGGTCAATATCGGCGACAACAAATCATTGGCCTGCCACCCGGCGTCGACGACCCACCGTCAGCTTTCCCCGGCTGAATTGGCCAAAGCCGGCGTGTCGGAAGAAATGGTGCGCCTGTCGATCGGTATCGAACACGTCGACGATCTCATCGCCGATCTCGAACAGGCGCTGGCAGCGGTTTGAGCATTTGGAGCGTGCCGGTCAGGGCGCAGCCTTTCTTCGTGAGCGTCTATCTTGAAAACGAGGGACGCTCGCGGGGAGAGCGATGCCGTATGTCACATTGTTGAACGGATCGCAAAGACAAACACGCAGCGGACAGGGCTACGGTGATGAGGATGCGCTTTCCTTCTGGTGCCAACTCGTGCCACTACTGCCCGGCGACTTTCATCTCTTCGATCAGCAGCGAACCGACCTGCTTCGAACCGCGGATGAGGACATCGTTGCCGACGCCGACGATATTCCGGAACATATCCCGGAGATTGCCGGCAATGGTGATCTCCTCGACCGGATGGACGATTTCACCCTTTTCGATCCAGTAGCCGGCCGCACCGCGCGAATAATCGCCGGTGACGTAATTGATGCCATGCCCGAGCAGTTCGGTGACCAGCAAGCCGCGTCCCATTTTTTTGAGCAGCCCGGGCAGGTCGCGTTTGCCCGGATGGACCAGCAGATTATGACTGCCGCCGGCGTTACCGGTGGTGGACAGCCCGAGTTTGCGGGCCGTATACGTGCTCAAAAAATAGCCTTGCAGGCGACCAGCGACCAGAACTTCGCGATCCTGAGTCGCCACGCCGTCGTTGTCGAAATAGCTGCTGGCCAGCGCACGCGACAGATGTGGCCGCTCGCTGATGTTGACCCGTTTCGAGAAGACGCGCTGGCCGAGACTGTCGGCGAGAAAGGTGGTTTTACGGTACAGGCTGCCACCGCTGACCGCATGTACGAAACTGCCGATCAGTGCGGCCGCCAACGGTGCTTCGAAAATCACCGGCACCTTGCAGGTTTTGATTTTTCTGGCGCCGATTCGGGTCAGTGCCCGTTGGGCGGCCATGCGGCCGATTGTTTCCGCAGATTCGATTGCCGCCGGATCGCGGGCGGTCGAATACCAGTCGTCGCGTTGCATGCTCTCACCGCTGCCGGCGATGACCGCACACGACAGATAGTGCCGTGAGGTCGGAAATCCACCGATGAAACCCAGGCTGTTCGCCGAAACGAACTGTCCTTCCTGGATCGAAACGCTGGCGCCTTCCGAATTGCTGATCTGCGAGCTGACGGCGAATGCCGCCTCTTCGCAACGTTTGGCGACTTCGACCGCCTGCTCGACCGACAACAGCCACGGGTGATACAAGTCGAGATCGGGTTGCAGATGCAGATTCTTCGCCAGTCGCTCGGGGTCGGGCAGCCCGGAGCACGGGTCTGCAGCGGTAAAACGGGCGATATTGATCGCGGCTGCCACCGTTTCGCGCAGCGCGCTGGCCGAAAAAACAGAGGTGCTGGCCTGACCCTTGTGCTGTCCGAGATAAACCGTCACCGCAATCGACGTGTCACGGTTATATTCGATGGTCTCGATCTCGCCGCAACGCACGGTTACCGATTGTCCGAAACCATCGGAAATGTCGACTTCGCAGGCACTGACCGACTGCTTTTTTGCGAAAGCCAGCACGTCAGACGCCAGTTCCTGCAGAGTGGCAAAGGGGTGGCTGAAGCGGGAGTCGTTTGCGGTTGAACTGGAAGCGTGCGGCATGAGTGGAGAAGGTGGCGGCAGAAAAGCCTTTATCATAACAGTTTGCTGCGCGTCGCCTGCAGTCCAGAGCGTGCGCATTCGATCGAATCAAGAAAGAGGTTTCGTTGCTGATGAATTCACATGCAAATGATGCACCCGAAGCGATTTCCAAAACCAAACGCAAAAAGGCGATGAATCAGTTGCAATCGTTGGGCGTCGATCTGGTCGACTTGAGCGATGATCGTCTGCAATGCATTGACTTGCCGGATGATTTGCGCGCTGCCGTACGTGCCGCGCAAGGCATGCGGCGGCACGACGACGCTCGTCGGCGACAATTGCAGTACATTGGTCGCTTGATGCGGGATGTCGACGCCGAGCCGATTCGCCAGGCCTTGTCAGCGGTGCGCGGTGAGTCGGCATCGGAAATCGCCCGGCTGCATCAACTGGAAAAACTGCGCGACGAATTGCTAGCCGACGAACAAATGCTTTTTCGTTTGGCGCAAGCCATTCCGGGCATTGATTTGCAACATTTGCGGATGTTGCGTCGCAACGCGCTGCTGGAACAGGCGCAAGGTAAACCGCCGCGTTTTTACCGTGAAATTTTTCAGTTTTTCAAGACACTCGCAGGGCTGGGGCGCTTGTTGCCGACTGAAAAAACGACTTTGACTGCCTCGATTGACGACTTTCCCGACCAGGACGAAGACCATGACCGATGATCGACAACCCCTGCACATCGGTTTGCTATCGATCAGCGACCGGGCGACACAAGGCGTTTACGTCGATCAGGGTATTCCTGCGCTTGAGGAATGGTTAGGCAAAGCCTTGCGCAGCCCATGGCGCGCGATCAGCCGGCTGATCGCCGACGATCAGCCAACGATCGAACGAACGTTGATCGAGTGGGTCGATCAGCTCGGCTGTCATCTAGTGCTGACGACGGGCGGCACCGGGCCGGCCGCGCGTGACCTGACACCGGAGGCTACGCTGGCGGTAGCGGATAAACAGCTGCCCGGCTTCGGTGAAGAAATGCGGCGAATCAGCCTGCACTTCGTTCCCACGGCGATTCTTTCGCGACAAGTCGCAGTCATCCGCGGCCGTGCGTTGATCCTCAACCTGCCGGGGCAACCGAAATCGATCCGCGAAACGCTCGAAGGAGTGCGGGCAACTGACGGCGAGATCATCGTCAATGGGATTTTCGCTGCCGTTCCCTATTGCCTCGATTTGCTCGGCAACCCGTATGTCGAAACCGACGATCGGGTGGTACGGGCATTTCGACCGAAATCGGCGATCAGGCCGACGCCGGACTTGCAAGAAACTGCCGGAAACACCGAATAAATGACAACGCAGACAAATCGCGACGTTGCGCGGCGCGCGTCATGCCATATTCCGCTGGCAGCACGCCGAGCGCCTGGCGCGATATCCCGCGCAGTCGTTTGTTCAGCGCTTCCCCAGGCAGCAGTTCAAGACGAGTCGCGGAAACGAGCAATCTCGTAATCGGCGCCTCTTTCCTCGATCTCCAGAGGGGTCAGCTGATGCGTTTCACCAGAGAAATGGAATTCCATCGTTTCGCGTACGCTGAAACCACCCAGTGGCAAGATGATCCGTTTCAGGCCGACTCCGCCATCTTCGGGTAGCCAAAGACCCGGAATCCGGTTGGCTGCCGAAATACCGCTACGTCTTGTCTGCAGATGAATGCCGCGTACTTGTCTGGCAAGAACCTGCACTCCCAGGTCGGCACGGCCATCGTGTCGACGACTAATCCGCCGGATGGTGCCGAGCAGTTGGCTCTGGCTGCCCTCTGCCTGAGTGCAGACCAGCGAACCCAACTTGAGAATTGCGCTTCGTTTATCGTCACAGCAGGCACGAAAACCGCCCAGGCTGACATTGTCGGCTGACCAGTTGCTGACTCCCGGTATGTGCTTTATTTCACGCAGTGCATGAACGAATATTTTGTGAATTTCGAAGAAATTATTGATCACTGCCATCCGGGCCGTCACTTCATGGCGCACGTGTCGCCGTTGCGGTGGTTTTGGCGCCCAACACATACGTAAATGGCGCAAGACGGGCAGCAGTTGAGAAGAACTGGTCTGTTCCCCGAAGTCGAAATCGCTCGGCATTTCACCGTGTTCCAGGGTATCGATCAGCTGCACGATACCCTTGAATGCCGCTGCAGCCCAAAAATAGCGAATCCCGGCAATCGGCGAAAGCCGATGTTGTACCAGTCGGGTAGGGCCGACACCCGTGGTTGGTACCACCCAGAAACCGCCGCCGGATGGGTTTTCAGCGGAGAACACAAAACCCGACATGAAATATGCGATCAACTGATCGGCCATTTCGATCTGCTGGAGAGTCAGACCGTCCATCCCGGAAACATGAAAAATCAGCGCGTGCAGGTACTGATGCTGCACACTGGTCAAACTGCGTTGCGAGGTGTAGAGAGGAAAGGATTTCTGCGCATAACCAGCGCTTTCCGCTGCCAAGAAAGTGCGACCGAGCGCTAACCAAAGTTGATCGTCAACACTGGCATAGCGATACGCCCTCCAGCGCAGCTGGTTGGTACGCAAGGCTTGCAAACGGGCGCCAAGTAGAGGCAGCCCGTCTTTGAACGCTTCAGACACCTTGCTCTTCGGATCGGCATGCGCGCGTTGCAGACATGATTCATAAATTTCCGTTGCAGTTCGAAAGTACGTATAACACCGTGACCACTGACGTTCCTCTTCAATTTTCGAATTTTCGGTGGCAGTCAGGTAATCGCGTTTCAAACGACGAATATGCGTTTGCGCCGCATCGTCAAGCTGGCCGATGATCTCGAAAAGCCGATCGACTGGAAATTTGTCGGCGAACTTCAAGGAGTCGAGCCAACTGCTGACCTCCTCCACGGCCTGAACGGCTGGAGCACGGCGGATTTCACCGATGATCCGCTTCAACTCTTTGTTGTGAGCCAGCGGATGGTCCGGACGCCGGGGAAAAAACCCGAATATCATCACAAGCTCGCCATGCCGGAAAGCATCAAGAAAACGTTGAATTGTATATTATTTTTTCGATTTCCCACAGATTGGTGCAGGTGGCATTCCGCTTCGGCGATTGTCGACTCGAGTCCGTCTGGATCGGGCCGGGCGGGAGGGGAAAAATCGTTCTGCTACGTTATGGCGAAGCATTTTCGGCGCAAAGATCATGGTTCGACTGCTTGACGCGACTGCCGTAGATTGCCTTGTCGCTCGCCTTTCTTTGTTATATCGCAGGATATAAAATAAGAATAGACCTTATTTTCAGCTGCTCATTGATTGTTTATGACCGCCAAGTCTGCTCCCGCGTTCCTGATCGTCGACGACAGCCGGATGTCGCGAATGATGATTGCCAAGTACGTTTCTCAACTTCGACCCGCCTGGAGCCTGTTGGAGGCCAGCAGTGGTGAAGAAGCGTTGGCCATGATCGCAGTGAGCTGCCCCGATCTGATCAGCATGGATGTCAATATGCCGGGAATGAACGGACTGCAAGCGGCCAGCCGAATTCGTATACGTCATCCTGATATCAAAATTGCGCTGTGTACGGCCAATGTGCAGGAATCGATGCGGCAGTCGGCGATCAGGTTGGGAATACATTTCGTACAGAAGCCGATTACTCAACAAGCGGTGGAAACCATGATCGGCTTGTTCGAAGCGTAACCTCGCCGAAAGCGATCATCCCGCATAGAAGTCGTGCTCGCCAGCTTTGTTCCTGATCAGTCCGGCTTCCGTTATCTGATCTGCTGGGTGAGTCGAGATCTTCTGTTCGTTCCGAAACCAGAATTTGTTTCTTGCCAACGAGTTGGCGTTGCCCCGCTGACTCACTGCACAACGGACCCGGGATGATTCATTTCTCCGAGTTGCAAATCGACGCTCTCTGCGAGTTGTTCAACATCGGTGTTGGACGTGCTGCCAGCAGCCTCAGTCAGATCGTCAATGACGAAGTAAAACTGAGCGCTCCGTCGATCAGCCTGCTCCGTGCCGCTGACGTGGCCACCAATCTGCTCGGGTCCGACTTTCGCAAATTCAGCACGGTGAGCCTCGATTTTTCCGGACCTTTCGAAGCAAAATCGATGCTGATCTTTCCGGAGCGGAATGCCTTGGTGATCGTTGCCAATATGTTGGAAGACAGTCTGAATCCGGAAGAGTTGGCCGAATTCGAGCAGGAAGCGATGTGCGAAGTGGGTAATATCATTATCAATGCCTGCATCAGCGCGCTGGCCGATCTGTTCGAAGTGGAATTTCACGGTGGATTGCCCAAGCATCAATATAGCGACAACACCTTGATTTCTGTCTTCCATGGTAATGCGGAAGAGATGGTCCTCATTTTGGAAGTCGACCTGACGGTTTCTCAACAGCGTATCGAAGGTGACTTGCTGTTTTTATTGGGCGTCAATTCTCTCGAAGAATTGATAAAGCATTTAGACCATTTTCTGAATAAACAGGGGATGAAGTGATCTCCGGGCAGCCAGAGGAACTGGTCTTGCTGGATGCACTGCAGCTCGGTGTCATCCTCCTCGACAACGAAGGGCGGCTGATTCACTGGAACCAGTGGTTTTCTGAACACTTGGCCATTCCAGTCCAGCCGCCTGTTGGCGAGCGTCTGGGAGATGTGTTTCCGGAAATAGTCAAAGGACGCCTGGGAGCGGTCATCGATCAGGCGCTACACCACAAATTATCTTCCATCCTGACACCGGGTTTGAACCGCTCGCTGCTGCCTCTTTGCCATATCTCGGTGGACAATACGCGCGAGGCCATGCAACAGCTGGTTTATATTACTCCATTGGAGCATCTGCAGGCGGCATGCTTGTTGCAGATTCAGGACATGACCGTGGTCAAACGGCGAGAACGCCGCCTACGCGTGCAGTCCAATCAATGGCTGGACGCGGCGTATCTCGATCCGCTGACTACCGTCGGTAACCGCCGACGTTTTGATCATGCCTTGACCGAGTTGTATCACAAGGCCGAAAAAACGGCCACTCCCCTGGGGCTGATCATGTTGGATATCGATCATTTCAAAAATTACAATGACTTGTATGGCCATCAGCACGGCGATGAATGCTTGTGCCAAGTCGCAATCACGCTCGAACAAGGCCTGCGTAAGCAGGCTGGTGATCTGATCTGTCGATATGGCGGTGAAGAATTTGCCGTTTTATTGCCAGGTGCCGATGAAAGGACGTCTTGTGCAATCGCCGAACGGTTGCGTAAGCGGGTTCATTCGCTGAAGTTGGCGGTTGCCGCAACGTCTTCCGAACGTCAT
>CAYRXO010000043.1:0-20938 GCA_964428215.1 uncultured Candidatus Accumulibacter sp.
GCAATCACAGCCAAATTCTCGCAGCACTTGAATTGTTCTGCGTTTCCCTAAGGAAAAGTGGATTTATTCGCTTTTCGAAATCAATGGCACTATAGAATCAATTGTTTAGCCTGCATCCTGTGCGGCAAATCCGAATAAATCTGCGTTTCCCTAAGGCTATCCGAACCGAAAGGACCTGATAGCTGGGCGTGAACCGCAAACAACACGGAGCACAATACAAAGCGCAAGCGCGTTAGTAGCATTGTCAGGAGAGAAGGCCTTGGGGGAGCCGTTGGCGGGCTACGGGAACAGTCGGCTACGCCGATCCCCGCCTTTGCGCGACGCACAATCCTGGGGACGGCCCGTGGAAAACGCGCGGTGATTCCCACTGCCCGCCCCCAGGCCGGCGGCTGCCCACAAGCTCCACAGCGCGCCATTCGATATATATGAAATCCGGGACAGTCAAAACAGCCACATAACTACTGGCCTTGGCTTATCCTACTCCGGTGGTGTCCAGACAACCGGAACCACCTCAGTTTACTAACTACTAACCGAACGAAAAAAGCCGGGAATCCTTGCTGTTACTGGACTTCCCGGCTTTCTCCGGATGCTATCGAATTGCTCTTTGGTGGGCCCGCAGGGACTTGAACCCTGGACCAAAGGATTATGCGTGCCACTACGGCTTTCGCCGCCTCTTGCAAGTTTGTGGTCTGGACTATACCTTCCCTTATCGGGCTGGCCGTCTAGTCTCTACACCTTCCCCTCGTTGTGCGGGGCTTGGCTCGGTATTGGCATGTCCTGAAGGAGTTAGCGTCCACCGAGTTTGACCAGTTCTACCCGCCGCGGCAGGCGCCGACGACGGGCAACCCATTGAGAGCGAGCGTAACGCAGAGTGCGTTCCTGTCGATCTCGCTAAGTCCTCTGCTCTGACCAACTGAGCTACAGGCCCGAGGTCGCTATTCTACGCTTTCTGCGGCGCCGACAGTCGACGTTCAAGGTGCCAGCCGTTCGCGCCGCCAGCCGTGTTCCTCGTCCAGCCGGTAACGCAGGCGGTCGTGCAGCCGGCTTTTGCGGCCTTGCCAGAATTCCCAGCCGTCGGGCTGCAGGCGATAGCCACCCCAGTGCGGCGGGCGCGGCGGCTGGAGCAGAAACTGGGCGCCGTAGCGCGCGGCGTTGGCGACCAGCACGCCGCGGTTGGCGATGACCTGGCTCTGCGGGCTGGCCCAGGCGCCGATGCGCGAATCGAGCGGCCGGGTGGCGAAGTAGGCGTCGCTTTCTTCGGCGCTGATCTTGCTCACCGTTCCCTCGATGCGCACGACGCGCTCGAGTTCGACCCAGTGAAATTGCAACGCCGCCCAGGGGGCGTGCGCCAGTTCCTGGCCTTTGCGGCTGTCGTAATTGGTGAACCAGGTGATGCCACGCGCGTCGTACCCTTTGAGCAGCACCACCCGCGTCGACGGGCGCTGGTCGGCGCCGACGGTGGCCAGCGTCATCGCGTTCGGTTCCGGCAACTGGGCTGCGACCGCTTCGGCGAGCCAGCGTTCGAATTGGCGAAGCGGATCGGCGTCGGAGGCCTCCTCGTTGAGTTGCGCGCGTTCATAACTTTTGCGCAGGGTCGGCAGGTCGATCATTGGCGGGCAATCACGGTGGAGTCGGTCGGACGGCGAAGGGTCGATACAGTGGCCGCACGACTTTCATGGGTTGATCTGTCCTGGCTTTACGTGGCTAGTCGCCTAGCCAGGCTTTACGCAAGGCATTGGCGCGCTCGCGGCGGCGCAACTGGTGGCGGTCGCGCGCCGGCGCTGCGAGGCGAACGCTGAATTGTCGCAGTTCGTCGCCGCAAAAGGCGTGCAGCGTGATTTTCTCGCCGGCGCGCAGGCGGCCGAGTCGGCGTTTGAGCGTCGTCGGCGAGATGCGCAGCCCATCGACGGCCAGCAGCACGTCGCCGACCGACAGTCCGGCGCGCTGCAGGGCGCCGCCGTCATAAACGGCGCTCAATTTCACCTCCGGACCGCTCTCCGACCATTGGGCGCCGAGGGCCGGCAGTGTTTCGCTGACGCTGCAACGTAGGCGGACGGCGAATTTTTTCAGTAACTGCCGCCAGGGCAGATCAGCGGTGCCGTCGATGGCGGTGGCGAAGAAGCGGCGCAGGTCGAGGCCGGAGAGCCGTTCGGCGAGTTGGCGGATGTCGTCATCGCCCAGCGGACGTTCTTTCCGTCCGTATTCCTGCCACAAGGCGCGTAGCAGATCGTCGAGACTGACGCGCCCGTCGCTGCCGGCGCGCAGGGTCAGGTCGAGCGCCAGCGCGACCAGCGCGCCCTTGCTGTAGTAACTGACCTGCGCATTCGGTGCATTTTCGTCGGGACGGTAGAACTTGATCCACGCATCGAAGCTCGCCTCGGCCAGCGATTGCCGCTTGCGGCCGGCGAAATTGAGCACCTTGT
This sequence comes from uncultured Candidatus Accumulibacter sp., assembly GCA_964428215.1. Classification (GTDB taxonomy): domain Bacteria; phylum Pseudomonadota; class Gammaproteobacteria; order Burkholderiales; family Rhodocyclaceae; genus Accumulibacter. Next base: position 2,424 of record CAYRXO010000043.1, read on the forward strand.
CCATCGTCTCGCCGAGCATGGCCAGCCACTCGTCGCTGTTGATCAGCCCACAGCGCAGCAGGCAGAGATCGTCGTAATAGGAGGTGAACCCTTCGCAGGCCCACAGCAGGGTGGTGTAGTTCTCCCCGCCGAGATCGTAGGGAAGGAAGGCGGCCGGTTTGATGCGCTTGACGTTCCAGGTGTGGAAATATTCGTGGCTGCACAGGCCGAGAAAGCGGCGGTAGCGCTCGGGCGTGCCTTTCATGCCGGGGTACGGCAGATCGTCGCGCGCGCAGAGCAGCGCAGTCGATCGGCGGTGCTCGAGTCCGCCGTACGCGTCACCGAGCGCGGTGACCAGAAACAGGTAACGCTCCATCGGTGCCGGTTCGCCGAAAAAGCGGATTTGCCATTCGCAGAGGCGCTGCAGGTCGGCCGTCAGCCGCGTCAGATCGCAATCGTGGCCGCCGCTGACCGCCACGGCATGCGGCACGCCGCAGGCGCTGAAACTGGCGAGCGCGAAAGTGCCCAGTTCGCAGGGGTGGTCGATCAATTCATCGTAATCGGCGGCGTAGTAAACGCCGAAACCGTCTGCCGCCGGGTGCCCCTCGGCCGGCGACAACGCCGTCGCCACGCGCCAGTCGGCGTAAGCCTTGCCGCGCGGGCGCCGGATGTCGAGCAAACAGGGCCGCCGTTCATGGCCGAGCGGGCGCAGGAAGACGCTGCTGCCGTTGAAGAAGGCGTGCGTGCAGTCGAGATGCGCGCCGCGGACCGATTGATCGCCGGCGTAGATTTCGCAGTACACGCTGAGCGCTGCGCCCGGCGCGACCGGCGCGGCCTGCCAGGTGTGCTTATCGAGCTTGCGCAGCTGGACCGGCTGTCCGTCGGCTTCGGCATGGATCGAAACGATGTGCCGGGCAAAATCGCGGATCAGATAGCTGCCCGGTATCCAGGCCGGCAGGGCGAAACGCTGCCCTGCCGGATCGGGGTCGGCGACGGTGCAGCGCACGTTGAACAGATGCGTTTCCGGCCGGGTCGGCCGCAATCGATAGCTAATGGCAGGCAGGCTGGGCATCGATGGCGATTCAGTCATTAAACGGCGAGGGTGGAATTGTAGAACCGATCACTGGTCGAAAATTGGCCGGCCGCTTTTTTCTGGCCGGTGGAAAGTACGCTCCCGCGACGAGCCAAACATCGATAGCCGTTACTTGACAAATGCTTGGAAGTTGCGGCGAGACATGCCAAAATCTTCCATCCGGCAATTGTTTGTCGGAATGTAGGGTTTTTTTTTGATGCAACCGGAGTGTAAGGAGACATGATGAAGAAACTATCGCAACGCTTGACGCTGGCCTCGACGCTGCTGGCAACCACGCTGCTGGCCGCGCCGGCGATCGCACAGGACGGTGGAACGCTGAAAAAAATCAAGGATACCGGCACGATCACCCTTGGCCATCGCGAATCGTCGATCCCCTTTTCGTACTATGACGACAAACAGCAGGTGATCGGTTATTCGCACGAGCTGATGTTGAAAGCCGTCGACGCGATCAAGAGCGAATTGAAACTGACCAAGCTCGACGTCAAGCTGATGCCGATCACCTCGGCCAACCGCATCACCCTGGTGCAGAATGGTTCGGTCGATCTCGAATGCGGTTCGACGACCAACAACCTCGAGCGCCAGAAGCAGGTCGGTTTTTCGAATACCATCTTCATCATCGGCACCCGGCTGATGGCCAAGACCAACTCCGGCATCAAGGATTTTGCCGATCTGGCTGGCAAGAACGTCGTCACCACCGCCGGCACGACCTCCGAACGGCTGCTGCGCAAGATGAACGAAGAGAAGAAGATGGGCATGAACGTGATCAGCGCCAAGGATCACGGCGAATCGTTCCTGACCCTGGAAACCGGCCGTGCGGTGGCCTTCATGATGGACGACGCGTTGCTTTTCGGCGAAATGGCCAAAGCCAAGCGCGCCAGCGACTGGATGGTGGTCGGCACGCCGCAATCGTTCGAAGCCTACGGCTGCATGCTGCGCAAAGACGACCCGGCGTTCAAGAAAGTCGTCGATACGGCGATCGCCAAAACGATGACTTCCGGCGAAGCGGAGAAAATCTACGCCAAGTGGTTCCTGCAGCCGATTCCGCCGAAAGGCCTGAATCTGAACTTCCCGCTCTCCGATGCGATGAAGAAGCTCTACAAGTCGCCGAACGACAAAGCGTTCGACTGAGCGGCACGGCTTTACCAGGGGTGCGCGCACCCCTGGACATGCCATAAAAAAATCAACATGCCAAGGAGGAACACATGATGAAACAGCGTTTTCAGCATTGGCTGCTGGCGATCGTCGCCGCTTTGAGCTTCAGCGTCTGCCTGGCCGAAGAAAAGGCGAACGTGGTCATACTCGCTACGGGTGGAACGATTGCCGGCGCTGGCGCCGACGCCACCAACAGCGCCACCTATCAGGCAGCGAAAGTGCCGGTGGATAAATTGATCGCCGGTATTCCGCAACTGGGCAACGTCGCCGCGGTACGCGGCGAACAGGTGTTTCAGATCGCCTCCGAAAGCTTCACCAACCAGCATCTGCTGACCCTTGGCAAACGCATTGCCGCCCTGGTCAAGCAGAAAGACGTCGACGGCGTCGTCGTCACCCACGGCACCGATACGCTCGAGGAAACGGCGTATTTCCTCAATCTGGTCATCCATAGCGACAAGCCGGTCGTCGTCGTCGGCTCGATGCGCCCGGGAACGGCGATGTCCGCCGACGGGATGCTCAATCTGTTCAACGCTGTCAGCGTCGCCGCCAGCAAGGATGCGCGCGGCAAGGGCGTGCTGGTGACGATGAACGACGAAATCAACAGCGGGCGCGACGTGTCGAAAATGGTCAATATCAAGACCGACGCCTTCCGCAGCCCGTGGGGTGCGCTGGGCATGATCGTCGAAGGCCGCAATTACTGGTTCCGCCTGCCGGCCAAGCGGCATACCGTCCATTCCGAGTTCGACATCGAGAAGATCGACAGCCTGCCAATGGTGGATATCGCTTACGGCTACGGCAATGTCGCCGATACCGCTTACCGGGCGTTCGCCGCCAGCGGTGCGCGGGCGATCGTGCATGCCGGCACCGGCAACGGCTCGGTGAGCAATACCGTCGTTCCCGTCTTGCAGGAACTGCGCGGCAAAGGTGTGCACATCATCCGTTCGTCGCACGTCAATGCCGGTGGTTTCGTCCTGCGCAACGCCGAACAGCCGGACGATAAATACGACTGGCTGGTCGCGCACGACCTCAATCCGCAGAAAGCGCGCATCCTCGCCAGCGTCGCCTTGACGAAGACGCAGGACAGCAAGGAACTGCAACGGATTTTCTGGGAATACTGAGCGCTGGTGAAGAAATTATCGCGCGCGAGTCGAGTGAGCAACGCGGCAGATCGAGCGCGCCGTCGACTCATTCACCAGCCCTGAGCCAGATCGTCGTTGGGGCGGCAGCGTGCACTCGTGACGGTGCCGCCCGTACTTGGGAGAATCCGTCATGAGTTACAACTGGAACTGGGGCGTTTTTTTGCAGCCGACGGCGGCGGGTAGCGATACCTACCTCGGCTGGATGATCCAGGGTTTTAAAACGACCATCGCCCTGTCGCTGTCGGCCTGGCTGATCGCGCTGGCGATCGGCGCCGTCGTCGGCGTGCTGCGCACGGTGCCAAACAAGCTGCTCGCCGGCATCGCCACCGCCTACGTCGAAGTTTTCCGTAACATTCCGTTGCTGGTGCAGCTTTTCCTGTGGTACTTCGTGATGCCCGAATTGCTGCCCGAGGCGCTGGGTAATGCTTTCAAGCAGAGCAACCCTGTCGTGCAACAATTCCTCTCGTCGATGGTCTGTCTGGCGTTGTTTACCAGCGCCCGCGTCGCCGAGCAGGTGCGCTCGGGAATCAATTCCTTACCGCCCGGACAGAAAAACGCCGGTCTGGCAATGGGATTCACGCTGCCGCAAACCTACCGATACGTGTTGCTGCCGATGGCCGTGCGCCTGATCGTTCCGCCGCTGACCTCGGAATTTCTCAATATTTTTAAGAATTCGGCGGTCTGTTCGACGATCGGCCTGCTCGAACTGGCGGCACAGGGCCGGCAACTGGTCGATTACACCGCTCAACCGTACGAATCCTTCATCGCCGTCACGCTGGCCTATCTGCTGATCAACGTCGTCGTGATGTTCGGCATGCGCTGGCTGGAAGGACGCGTACGCGTTCCTGGCTACATCGGAGGGAAATGAAATGTACGAATTCGACTGGTCTTCGATTCCAAATGCCTTGCCGTTCCTCTGGGACGGCATGAAGATTTCGCTGCAGATCACCATCACCGCAGTGATCGCCGGCATCGTCTGGGGAACGCTGCTCGCGCTGATGCGCCTGTCGCCGATCAAGCCGCTGTCTTGGTTCGCCGCCGGCTACGTCAATCTGTTCCGTGCCGTGCCGCTGGTGATGGTCCTCCTGTGGTTCTTCCTGATCGTGCCGCATCTGCTGGAAAGCCTGTTCGGTTTCCCGCGCGGTTCGGACATGCGGCTGGGGTCGGCGATGGCCGGCTTCGCACTCTTCGAGGCCGCCTACTATTCCGAAATCATGCGCGCCGGCATCCAGTCGGTGCCGAAAGGACAGATGGCCGCCGCCAGCGCGCTGGGCATGACCTACGCGCAGGGAATGCGACTGGTCATCCTACCGCAGGCTTTCCGCAACATGGTGCCGCTGCTGTTGACGCAGGGGATCATTCTTTTCCAGGACACCTCGCTGGTCTATGTCTCGGCGCTGGCCGACTTCTTCGGCGCCGCCTACAAGGTCGGCGACCGCGACGGCCGGCTGGTCGAACTGCTGCTTTTCGCCGGTGCCGTCTATTTCGTCATCTGCTTCACGGCGTCACGCATCGTCCGCCATTACCAACAAAAGCTGAAAACGGCTTGATGCCGCCGCCTCGAGAGGAGATTTCCGATGATAAGCATGAACAAGGTCAGCAAACATTACGGCTCCTTCCAGGTGCTCACCGACTGCAGCACCCAGGTGCAGAAAGGCGAAGTGATCGTCGTTTGCGGCCCGTCCGGGTCGGGCAAATCGACGCTGATCAAGGTGGTCAATGGCCTCGAACCGTTCCAGAGCGGCGAGATCATCGTCAACGGCCTGTCGGTCGGCGATCCGAAAACCAATCTCTCCAAATTGCGCTCGATGGTCGGCATGGTCTTCCAGAATTTCGAACTGTTCCCGCACATGAGCATCGTCGAAAATCTGTGCATCGCGCAGACCAAGGTGCTCGGCCGACCGAAGGAAGTGGCGCGCGAGAAAGGCTTGAAATTGCTCGACCGCGTCGGTCTGAGCGCGCAGGCCGGGAAATACCCCGGTCAGTTGTCCGGCGGCCAACAGCAGCGGGTGGCGATCGCCCGCGCGCTGGCCATGGACCCGATCTGCATGCTGTTCGACGAACCGACTTCGGCGCTCGATCCGGAAATGGTCAATGAAGTGCTCGACGTGATGACCGAGCTGGCGCGGGAAGGCATGACCATGATGTGCGTGACGCACGAAATGGGTTTTGCCAAGCGCGTCGCCAGCCGGGTGATTTTCATGGACCAGGGGCGCATCGTCGAAGACGACAGCAAGGAAGCCTTCTTCGCCAATCCGCGTTCGGAGCGCGCGCAGCAGTTCCTGGCCAAGATCCTGCATCATTGATGGCAGCTGCGGTGGCGCATGCAGCCGCGCCACCGCCCTGTACAAGCTTTGCCTATCGTTTCAAAGACGGTATCCGTAATCTTCCGGCGACAGTTTGTCGTGATCTACTCAGGCAGACAGTCAACGGCGAGCTTTCCGGCCCCGGCCTACCTGTAAAAGACGGGAGAATGGCATGAGCATGCTGAGCGAAGCGACCCTCAATCTGCGCCGCAATCTGCGCGAAATAGCCCGGCAACAAGCGTTGTCGGCACGTCTCGACGAGTATCTCGACGCTTATTTCGGCGATGCCGAACTGAGCGACGCTGCCAGCGACGCCAGTCCGGAACAACTGCTCGGCGCGGCACTGCAGCATTTCCGCCTCGGCGAAAGCCGCCCGTCCGGGCAGGCGGCGATCGCCCTGTACACGCCCGATTTCGATCGGCACGGCTGGCACTCGCCGCACACGGTGATCGACATCGTCACCGACGACATGCCGTTCCTGGTCGATTCGCTGACCATGGTCGCCTATCGGCACGGTCTGACCATCCACCGCCTGCTGCATCCGGTGCTCGGCATCGAACGCGACGCCGGCTGCAGCCTGCAGCGCACGCAGTCGCGCGGTGCCGCCGGCACGCAAGCCGAATCCTGGATCCATCTGGAAATCGACCGCATCGGCGCCGCCGAGCACCTGGCGGCCCTGCAGCAGGAAATCGGCAGCGTGCTGGCCGACGTGCGCGTCGCAGTCAGCGACGGCGCGGCGATGCAGCAGGCTTTGCTCGCCGCCGGCGAGCTGACCGCCGTCGCTCCGGTTGCCGACGCCAACGAAGCGGCGGCATATCTGCGCTGGATCGGCGCCAACAACTTCGTTTTCCTCGGTAGCGCCGAATATCGCGTCGATGCCGCTGGCGCGCGACTGATACGCCAGGACGACAGCGGCCACGGCGTCCTGCGCGATCCGGCGCACGCGCACTACGGCCATTGCCTGGCGGGGATTCCCGGCGAAGTGCCCAGGCTGGAGCAGCAGCCGGCGCTGCTGCTCTACAAGGCAGACGCCCGCTCGACGGTGCACCGCCCGGCGTATCTCGACTTCATCGGTGTCCAGTGCTACGACGCCGACGGGCAGATCCGAGGCATGCGCGTTTTCGTCGGGTTGTACACCGCGCATGTCTACCACGTCGCCGCCAAGGAATTGCCGCTGGTGCGGCAAAAGATCGCCGCCGTGCGGGCAGCGCTGGGTTTCCTGGCCGGCAGTCATCGCGACAAGACGCTGCTCAACGTCCTCGAAACGTACCCGCGCGATGAACTGATCGAAATCGCCACGCCAGAACTGGCGCGCATCGCGCGCGGCATCGTCTCGGTGTTCGAACGCGAACAGTTGCGCGTCTTCCTGCGCGACGACCCCTGGGGGCGCTACGTTTCGGTGCTGGTCTATCTGCCGCGCGATGCTTTCGACAGCGCCACGCGCGAACGGATTTCGGCGCTGCTGCGCGAAAGCCTGGCCGCCGAGCGTATCGATTACTTCGTCATGCTCGGCGACATGCGGCTGGCACGCCTGCATTTCATCGCCCGCACGCCGGTTGGCACGCCATACCGTTACGACGCCGCGGCGATCGAGCAGCAGGTGGCGCGCATCGTGCGCGGCTGGCGCGACGAACTGAAGCAGCATCTTGTCGAGCACTACGGCGAAGAACGCGGCAACCGTCTGCTGCGCCGCTACGCGCTCGAATTGCCGCAATCGTACCGCGAGCGGGTGACGCCGGCGTCGGCGGTCTCCGACCTCGAGCGGCTCGCAGCCGCCGAGAACGGCGGGCGAGTCGAAGTCAAACTGAGCAGCGTCGTCGGCGATGACAGCGCGCTGCAGTCGTTGAAGCTGTTCCGTCGCGGGCAGCCGCGGCCGTTGTCGGCGATCCTGCCACTGCTCGAAAACCTGGGCCTGATGGTGCTCTCCGAACAGCCGTTCAGCCTGCCGGGCAGTGATCTGCACATTGCCGAGTTTGCCGTTCGCCTGCCGCCGACGAACGCGCTCGACGACGACGCCTGCCGCCAGGCTTTCGTCGAGCTGCTCGAAAAATTGTTGCGCGACGAGGCCGAAAACGACGGCTTCAACCGTCTGGTGCTGCTGGCGGGCCTGAATGGACGCCAGATCGCCATTCTGCGCGCTTACAGCCGCTACCTGCGCCAGGCCGGACTGACCTTCAGCCAGTCCTACGTCGAACGCTGCCTGGCGACGCACGCCGACATCGCTCGCCGGCTGGTCGATCTGTTCGCCGCGCTGTTCTCGCCCGACGCTGACGACGAACGCGCGCGACAGCTGTCCGACGAGGTGAGCAGCGCGCTGCAGCAGGTGAGCAATCCCGACGACGACCGCATTCTGGCCGCCTATCAGACGGTGATCGAAGCCACCTTGCGCACCAATGCCTACCAGCCGGCGGCGGACGGCATGGCCAAGGCGTATCTGTCGTTCAAGCTGTCGTCGCGCGACATCCCCTTCCTGCCGCCGCCGGCGCAACTGTACGAAATCTTCGTCTATAGCGAGCGCGTCGAAGGCATCCACCTGCGCGGTGCGCGCGTCGCACGCGGCGGCTTGCGCTGGTCCGACCGGATGGAGGATTTCCGCACCGAAGTGCTCGGACTGGTCAAGGCGCAGACGGTGAAGAACGCAGTCATCGTGCCGCTCGGCTCGAAAGGCGGCTTCGTCTGCAAACGTTTGCCGCCGTCCAGCGAGCGCGAAGCGTACCAGGCGGAAGGCATCGCCTGCTATTCGACCTTCATCCACGGCCTGCTCGATCTGACCGACAACCGCGTAGAGGGCCAGGTCGTGCCTCCACCCGGCGTGCGCCGCCGCGACGGTGACGACCCGTATCTGGTCGTCGCCGCCGACAAAGGCACGGCCACTTTCTCGGACATCGCCAACGGCATCGCCATCGCCTACGGATTCTGGCTCGGCGACGCCTTCGCTTCCGGTGGCTCGGCCGGCTACGACCACAAAAAAATGGGCATCACCGCGCGCGGCGCCTGGGAAGCGGTCAAACGCCACTTCCGCGAACTCGGCCAGGACAGCCAGCGACAGGAATTCACCGTCATCGGCATCGGCGACATGTCGGGCGACGTTTTCGGCAACGGCATGCTGCTGTCGCCGTGCATCCGCCTGCGGGCCGCTTTCGATCACCGGCATATTTTCATCGACCCCGAACCCGACGCCACGCGCAGTTTCGCCGAACGGCAGCGGCTGTTCGCTCTGCCGCGCTCATCGTGGGACGATTACGACCGGACGCTGATTTCGCTAGGCGGCGGCGTCTGGTCACGCAGCGCCAAGTCGATTCCACTGTCGCCGGAAATCCGCGCCTGGCTGGGCAGCGAGCGCAGCCAGTTGTCGCCGCCGGAACTGATCCACCGACTGCTGCAGGCGCCGGTCGACCTGCTGTACAACGGCGGCATCGGCACCTACGTCAAGGCCAGCCAGCAAAGCCATCAGGAAGCCAACGACCGCGGCAACGACATCCTGCGCGTCGATGCCAATCAGTTGCAGGCGCGCGTGATCGGCGAAGGCGGCAACCTCGGGTTGACACAAAAGGCGCGCATCGAATTCGCCACCCACGGCGGGCACGTGATCACCGACGCCATCGACAACTCGGCCGGCGTCGACTGTTCGGATCACGAAGTGAACATCAAGATTCTGCTCAGCACGCTGGTCAGCCGCGGCGAGATGACCGGCAAGCAGCGTGACGCGCTGCTGGCGACGATGACCGAGGACGTCGGCCGGCTGGTGCTTGCCGACAACTACCTGCAGACGCAGGCCATCGCCCTCGAAGTCGCCGCCGGCAAGGAACGGCTCGACGCGCACGGCCGGCTGCTGCGTCATCTGGAAACGCATGCCGGGCTGCAGCGCGACATCGAAGCGCTGCCCGACGAGCAGGCGCTGGCCGAACGCACGCAGCAGAAGCGCGCGCTGACCGCGCCGGAAATCGCCGTCCTGCTCGCCTACGTCAAAATCTCGCTCAAGCAGACGATCCTTGCTTCCGCGCTCCCCGACGCCGACGACGTGCATGACCTGCTGGTCGGCTATTTCCCCAGCGCGCTGCGTGAAAGCTGTGCCGACAGTCTGCCCGCGCACCCCTTGCGGCGCGAAATCATCGCCAATCAACTGGTCAACCGGCTGGTCAACCGTATGGGAACGACCTTCGTGCTGCAGATGGAGGAGGAGACCGCGGCCAGCGCCGTCGATATTGCCGCCGCCTTCCACGCCGCCAACGCCGTTCTCGACGGCGAGGCGCTGTGGCAGACGCTCGAAGCGCTCGACCTGCAACTGCCGAGCAGCCGGCAGTACGCGCTGATGCACGACTTGCGGGCACTGGTCGCCGCTGCCACCGGCCGGCTGCTTGCCGAATATCGCGCCGGGACGACGATCGCCGCACTGATCGCCGATTACCGGCCGGCGGTACAGGCGACGCTGGCACGCTTGCGGCAGAACGGTGCCGGCGTCGAGGCGGTAACGGCGCTGATCGACGCGCGCGACGCGGTAATCGCCACGTTCGATCAGGTCAAGCTTGCCCGCCTATGCGGCCATCCGCTGCCGGCGATCGAAACGGCGCTGGCCAGCCTGCGCCAGCAGCTCGATGTCGACTGGCTGGCGGCGGCGATCCAGCGCCTGCCGGCCGGCAATCGCTGGCAGGCGCGCGCCCGCGCGCAATTGACCGACGATCTGGCCCATCTGCGCCAGCATCTCCTGCAGCAGGTGCTGGCGGCGCAACCGCTGGTCAGCACCCCGGCCAGCGCGATCCTCGACGAACTGAAAGCCAACGCACCGCAGGATCTGGCGATGCTTTCGTCCGGACTGGCGGAAATCCGCCAATTGCTCTCCTGATACGCTGCGGGGGGCTACCTTGCGTGCTTTGCTCGACCGGTGCTGGATCGGGATGACGCCGCGCGCTGTCCACCAACAGCTTTGCCGAATCGCGAGACAGCTGCAATCAGTCATTTCCTGATCAAGCTCCTCGACAAGCCGTACTGATTTGATTCACAACCAGTTCCCCATCAGGATGAACGGCTCCCAGTAGTAGGGTGCGCGAACGGCGCTCCGGGGTCGGTGGTGAATTCCTTGACGCCCGCGCCCGGCGTGCGCACGACGGCGCCGGAAAGCAGAGCCAGTTGCGCCTGTTGCAAGGCTTCCGCTTTCGACAGCCGGGATTACTCGTACCGGCGGTAGAACTCGCGCATCAACAGCGCCGTGCTCTGGTCGTTGACCTCCCACAAGGTGGCGATCACCCCCTTGGCGCCCTGGTTCTGCGCCAGGACGCCTAAACCTTCGATCTCGCGGCCGTTGGCGCCGCCGCCGACCGCGGTCTCGCAGGCCGAGAGAGTGATCAGTTCGACGCCGGCGAACGAGTAGTTCTTGCGGATGGCGTCCAGCGAGAGCTGGCTGCCGTCGCCGAGCCGCAGCGACGACTGCTTCTCGTTGGGGGCAAAGGTGAAGTGGCTGGCGATATGCACCACCGGGAAGCGTTCGCGCAGGCTTTCCTTCAAACTTTGCGCGGTAAAGCTTTCATCGAGCTTGACGATGCCGGGCAGCACGCCGGCGTTGCCGGGTCGTTTGACGATGGCGGCCATTTCCTTGTGCACCTCGGGCAGGGCCGACTGCGTGCCCAACGGCAGCGTGACGCCGTGACCGGCGACCTTCCAGCCGGCACGCGGCTTGTCCTTCAGCCGTCCGCGCGCGGCGTCGGTGTACAGCGCTAGAGCGTAGCGCTGCGCCAAGTGGCGTTCGCCGTCGTACAGGGCAGCGAACGGCACGTAGCGCGACGTGCCGTCGAGCGCGACCATCAGCTTGCGCGCGCCGCCGAACGCGGGTCGTCGGCGGGCGTGGCCGGTGGTGAGCAGGATGTGCGTCGTCGCGGGCAGGATGACGTACTGCAGCAGGACGACGTCGGGTCCGAGTTCGGCGACCTCCCCGCTCAGGCCGTACTCGACGAGCTTGCGCAGCCCTTCATCCCGGCGGGCCGTGTCGTCGACCCGCGCGAAAACGACCTTGATTTCGTCGATCGTCTGGTTGAAGGTCAGGTTGGCGGCGTCGAGTTCAGCTTCGAGGGCGGCGAGGCGCTCGCTTTCGGCGGCGCTCAGCGCTCCCTGTTCCTTTTTCTCGCGCAGCCTGGCCGCCTCCGCCCCGAATTGGCTCTGCGGGCGGCTGGCGGTCTGCAGCTTGGCGTCGGAGGCGATTTCGCGACCGGTGAAGCTCGCGCGCGTGGCGCGCGGATCGTCGCCGGCATCGCGGCGGATGAAGTCGTGGTACTCGTCTTCCTTGAGCATCGCCAGCACCTGCTGCGCCTCGGCCAGCCGCCCGGTGTCGATCAGCAGGCCGGCGAGGTGGTGGTATATCTTGTCGACGGTGCCGAGAAAGGCTTTTTGCGTCGTGGCGTCGGTGGTTTTCAGGTGGTTGCGCACGCTTTGCAGCGTGTTCACCGCCTGCTTGCCGTAGAAGATGGCCCTGTTCGGCGCGCTCCTGGCGTAGAAGGTGCTGAGGCTGCTCTGGACGACCCAGGCGAGCCGGCGGTGAGCGCAATGCGGTAAGCGCGGCGGTAGAGCGGTTCGGCATCGGCATAGCGGCCCTGCGCCCAGAACTGCGCCGCCAGGTTGTTCAGGCTCAAGGCGACGGACGGGTGCGCGGGACCGAGCGCTTTCTCAGCGATCGCCAGCGCGCGGTGAAACAGCGGTTCGGCGTCGGCGGTGCGGCCCTGCACTCGGTACAGATCTGCCAGGTTGATCAGGCTCGTCGCCACGTCCGGGTGCTCGAGGCCGAGCGCTTTCTCCTGGATCGCCAATCCACGTTTGGCATAGTCGATCGCTGCCGACAAGTTCTTGGCAGTGGTTGCCTGTTCTGCGAGCGTGCGCAATTGGTCGAGCGACTCTGTGACACTCGATTCGGTGGCCGGTGCCGCCGGCTGGTCAGCCAACAGGGTCGCCGGCTGCTGCAGAAAGGCGGCGAGCAGCAGGGCGGGAAGTGAATGCCTGGGCATGGTTCGTCTCCCGATTGAGCAATCGGCCGGGCAATCGTCGACTCAGACGAGCGACGGCCGCTATTGTCAGATTTTTTGCTTGCCGGAATCGGGTGAGTGGATCACCAAGCGATGCCGCCGCGGTCGCCTCGCCTGCGCCGTTGCGCTGGGCGCAAGCGCGGGGCAGCGATAGGTGCAAGGTCGGCGGGCGAGCGCCGAAGCCTGCGATCGCGCGGCTGTCGGCGTCGAGTCCGCCTGGCCGCGCCCGCCGGGCAACGGGACGAGCGGCGGCGAGCCGTTTTGCCTTGCCCGCCTCCGTTCCGGCGGCTTTGCTGGCTCACGAGCAGTTCCCTCGAGCCGCAGGTCGATTGACTCCATCATGCCAAACTGATTATAGTTTTCTGTTGCCATCGATAATCAACCATGCCACGCAGTACCGGTCGGTGCGTACGCGTACCGCTTCTGCTGCCTTGGCCAGCACTTTCCCGATTTCCCTGTCCGCCTATTGTGGTCCGCCTGTTCTCGGCCGGGACGGTGCGCCTATTCACTTCGGAGCCATGCCATGAAAGACCATTTGGTAATTTTCGACACCACCTTGCGCGATGGCGAGCAGAGTCCCGGCGCTTCGATGACCAAGGAGGAGAAGTTGCGGGTCGCCCGCCAGCTCGAACGCATGCAGGTGGATGTCATCGAAGCCGGTTTCGCGGCGGCCTCGCCCGGCGATTTCGATGCCATTCAGTCGATCGCGAGGATTGTCAAGAACTCGACGGTCTGTTCGTTGGCGCGTTCGAACGAAAACGACATTCGGCGCGCCGGCGATGCGATCGCCCCGGCGGCCCGCGGACGAATTCACACCTTCATCGCCACCAGCCCGATTCATATGGAAAAGAAATTGCGCATGTCCCCGGACCAGGTGGTCGCCGCCGCGGTGCAGGCGGTGCGCTGGGCGCGCGAATATACCGATGATGTCGAATTTTCGGCCGAAGATGCCGTTCGTTCGGACGTCGATTTTCTCTGTCGTGTCTTTGCGGCGGCCATCGATGCCGGTGCGACGACGATCAACGTTCCCGATACCGTCGGCTACAGTGTCCCTCTGGTTTGGGGAGAATTGATGCACACCCTGATCGAACGCGTTCCCGGTGCCGACAAGGTCGTCTGGTCGACGCATTGCCACAACGATCTCGGCATGGCGGTGGCCAATTCCCTGTCGGCCGTGCTGGCCGGCGCTCGCCAGGTGGAATGCACGATCAACGGTCTGGGTGAACGCGCCGGCAACGCTTCGCTGGAAGAAGTGGTGATGGCGGTACGCACGCGCGCCGACGTTTTTCCGGTGCGCACGCGTATCGACACGACACAGATCGTTCCGGCGTCGAAACTCGTTTCGCAGATCACCGGTTATCCGGTGCAACCGAACAAGGCGGTGGTCGGCGCCAATGCTTTTGCCCATGAGTCGGGAATCCATCAGGATGGCGTGCTCAAGCATCGCGAAACGTACGAGATCATGCGGGCCGAGGATGTCGGCTGGGCGCAGAACAAGCTGGTTCTCGGCAAACATTCCGGTCGCAACGCTTTCAAATCGCGCCTGTCGGCCCTGGGCATCGTGCTCGAGAGCGAGGAATACCTGAATCTGGCTTTTGCGCGCTTCAAGGAACTGGCCGACAAGAAGCACGAGATCTTCGACGAGGATTTGCAGGCGCTGGTTTCCGACGAGGATCTGGCCACCGACGATGAGTTTTACAAGCTGGTTTACTCGCGGGTGTGTTCGGAAACCGGCGAGACCCCGGATGCCGAAGTGACCTTGACCGTCGGCGGGGTCGAAAGAAAAGGCACGGCTATCGGCAGCGGACCGGTCGATGCCACGTTCAAGGCGATCGAATCGATCGCCGCCAGTGGCGCGCAATTATTGCTCTACTCGGTCAATGCGATCACTACCGGCACCGATGCGCAAGGTGAAGTGACGGTACGCCTCGAACGATCCGGCCGGATCGTCAATGGCAATGGAGCAGACACCGACATCGTCATCGCTTCTGCCAAGGCGTATCTCAATGCGCTGAACAAACTGCAATTTCCGGACCGGGTCGACCCGCAGGGCGACGTTTGATCCGTTTGCAGGCGAGAGATCAGCATGCCGGTGGACTGGCGCTCGGCCGCGTCTTCCGCGCATAGATCACGCAAGCGGCAAAGAATAGCGTGGCCAGCACCGTTTCGACGGCTGCCAGCGTCTGGCCGCGCCCGTGATCGGTGGTCGCGCGGACGACCCCTTCCGTAAAATAGAGCAGGATCAACATCGACGCCCATTGGTAGGTATAGCGGCGTCCGTTGAGGATGCCGAAGAGAGGCGCCAGCAGCGGCAGGCATTTCAAGGCCAGCCACGAACCGCCAACCTGCACCGGCGCCAGCCGCAATTCCCAGGCCAAGCAGAGAAAAATCAGGGTGATCAGGCTGATGCAGGCCGTCAGATAGGCACCGCGGATCATCGTTCGCGCAACTTCATCGCGATTGCGGCCAGACGTTGCCCCTGTGCGAAAGCCAGGCGCCGTTCGTCCTCGCTCAAATCCGACGAGCCTTGCGTGCCGGCGAGATGCGAAGCGCCGTAGGGCGTGCCGCCCGTACGTGTCGTTGACAACGCACTTTCGGTATAAGGCAGACCGAGCAGCAGCATGCCGTGATGCAGCAAGGGCAGCATCATCGACAACAAAGTGCTTTCCTGGCCACCGTGTGCGCTGGCGGTCGAGGTAAAAACGCACGCCGGTTTGCCGGCCAGCATGCCCGCTGTCCAGGCCGACGCCGTGCCGTCGAGAAAATATTTCATTGGCGCCGCCATATTGCCGAAACGGGTCGGGCTGCCGAGCGCCAGCCCGATGCATTCGGCCAGATCGCTCGGTTCGACATAGGGAGCGCCGCAGGCAGGCACGTCGACCTGTGTCGCTTCGCAAACGGTCGATACCTTGGGGACCGTCCGCAAGCGCGCACTGACACCAGGATGCGATTCGATGCCGCGCGCGATCTGCTGCGCCAAGGCCAGCACTGAACCACGATGGCTGTAGTAAAGGACGAGGATGTCGGACATCGGGTTAAGATTCTGGAAAAGCCACCGGGTGCTCGTTCAAGCAAAGACACGTCGAAGAATGTACATGCGTATCCGTATTCGATTAACTCATCGTTCACGTTCGACGCCGTCCGCTCCGTTGACGAGCGTACGGCCTTCGGAACGCCAGTCCGTTCTGGCCCGCATGGCCGAAGGTGAAATCGTTTCTTCGTCGTACGCATCGAAGGGCGTCGAGCGCTGCTTCGGTTGTGATTACCGGCATGGTTCAGGATTATAACGGCACGATGTCCGCACGACGTTTTCCCTGGCGCCGCTTTGCCCAACGCGTGGCACGCCGCTTCATCGAAGAAAACTTCGACCAGATCAGCGCCAGCCTGGCTTTCACCACTCTCTTGTCACTGGTACCCCTGGTGGCCATCGTGCTCAGTGTCGTCACCCGGGTGCCGTATTTTCCGAGCATGGTCGAGCAACTCGACCTATTTCTGGCCCGCAGCCTGCTTCCGGAACGTAGCGCCGGGATGATCATCAGCCAGGTACTTGAATTCTCGCAAAAAGCAGGAGAAATGACCGCCATCGGTTCATTGACCCTGGCAGTGACCGTCGTGCTGCTCTTGCTGACCATCGAACGGACGTTCAACCATATCTGGCGAATCGAAACGCAACGTCCCTGGTGGCGACGCCTGCCGCTTTTCGCCAGTCTGATCGCCTTGTGGCCGCTGGCGATTGCCGCGGTGGTGCTGGCGATCTCATACGCGGTAACCACGTCGCTGGGACTGATCAACGAACCGCTCTGGTTACGTCACGTCCTGTTCAAAGCGCTGGGCCTGCTTGTGGCGGCACTCTTTCTTGGCGGACTTTATTTCGTGTTGCCCAACACGCGCGTCGCTCTGTGCGATGCGGCAGCGGCCGGTTTATTCGCCGCCCTCGGCTTCATCATATTGCAGAAAGGGTTTGCCATCTATCTGGCCAATTTTCCCTCTTACGACGCCATCTATGGCGCTTTTGCCACCGTGCCGCTGTTTTTGATCTGGCTCTACGCCTCCTGGGCGGTGGTGTTGCTTGGCGCTTTGCTGGCCGCAACGTTACCCGAATTCCGTCAGGCCTCATCCTTGTCAAAAACCGACGAATTCAATGACGTGTCCGGCCGATAGGTCGGCTTCTCCGGCAAGCGCGACCACGGTATGGAATGTATGCAGCCACGCCGAAAAACGCCATTTGTTCGCCCCGCGAAGGCTTTGAAGCGCAAAACAGATAAAGGAAGCGGGCTAACCGCTGACGGCTGGCCGTTAAAATGGGTTCTCTTCCGGAGCGATCGACAGGATTTCGACGCTGCTCGTCTGCTCGTCGACCGATGTCAGCTTGATTTCGCGGACGGCAAGATTGTGCTTCTCGATGATCAACAGTGCTTTTTTTCGTTCCTTGTCGATCATGCCGACGGCGGCAATCAATAACTGCCGGGCGCGTATCTTCGGTAACGCCGGCAGAACAAGCACTGGCAGATATTCTGCGATCTGGCTGGCGGCGGGTTGCACGGCCATTGCGGCAACGGCTGTCGGCGCCAGAATTTGCAAGCCGAGTTCCAGGTGTTCGGGATTGGCCGAAATGGCCCAGCGGACCACGCCAATCTGCCAATCGGGAGATTTGCCCGAGCGTACCGCGGCAATATCGCCGACAGACAGTGCGCTGGTCTTGCCGGTGACATGCATCAACGCGTAACCGTCTGGACTCTCGTTGGTAATCATCCAGCTTGACAGAGCGACATCGGCGCTGTCGCCAACGTTGTACAGACTCCACAGGCCATCGATGCCGGCAGTAAGCACCGTGCGTTGATCCTGCTTGCGTCGAGGAAACCTGCGTTTGCCCTTGTTTCCCCAACGGTCGGCAAGACGACGCAATACCCCAAGACCGGCTGGCTTGCCAGCGAAAGCGGGCAAATTGAGCTGTTGTACCGGCGTACCCGACTCGAGCGCCGCAATGTGCTCGCCAAGCAGGGTCTGCAGTCGAGCACACGATATCGAGTAGGGAGCGACATTGACTGGCGGCGAGCAATGTCGGTATGAAATGGCCGCGACATCGCTGTTCGGATCGATCCAGAACAGCGCCGAATCGGCATCCGTGGCGACGGACGATTCCTCGACCAGATCAGTAAAGCGCTGAAAATAAGCCGACAGGAACATCACTTCGCGTGCCGTCAATGACGCGGGTTGCGCACATCCGAGCAAAATGGCGGCGAGGTACTGATGGCGCAAGGTGTTGGCAGTCCCTTGCGGCACAACGCTGTCGACTTGCAAAGCCTTCGCTCTGACGAATGTCTGATGCAACTGCTGCCAGAGGCCCGGGGATGGTGGCGCGGCGATGATGTGACTGATCATCAGCTGATGGGCCAGCGTCTGCAAATTACGCCATAAAACGAGTTCGATGGCCTCCCGGGGATCGGTCGCACCAGGTTTATGATTGATGATCTGCTGGATGAAAACCAGTTCGTCGCCAAGTGCTTGCAGCAATTCGAGGACGTTGCGCACCGTCCGGCGAGAATTGCCGGTCACGGGCAAGACGGGATGCGTCAATGACGGAATGATGCTGGCGATGGCACTGAAACTGCGCAAGTACAGGCAGTCGAGTAAAGAGGCACGTTGCAGAGGCGCAGGTGCAAGATCGCGCAGCGCGCGCAGATGCAGACGTAACGAGGGCAGTTCCTCGGTCGGATTCGCAGCCGGCGGGCTTTCCAGCCATTGCAACATGAACCGTATGCCGGATTGCGATGCTGATGTTTCGTCGGCGCCGGAATTGAAAACTGGATCGCTCATTGTGCCTGTTGCCTTTTGAATT
>CAYRXO010000044.1:0-20588 GCA_964428215.1 uncultured Candidatus Accumulibacter sp.
CAAGCCTAATACCGATGATGTCCGAATTCGTGAAATCAAGGAGTTGGTGCCGCCAGCGCACGTATTTCGTGAATTTCCGGTGGGGGTTCGTGCCGCATTGACGACTTACAATGCGCGTCATGACATTCATCGCATTTTGCATGGTGCCGATGACCGTTTGTTGGTAGTTGTTGGTCCCTGTTCGATTCATGACGTGGATTCGGCTATTGACTACGCCAAGAGATTGCATCCGGAAGCACAACGTTGGCATAGTCACTTGTTGATTGTGATGCGGGTTTATTTTGAAAAACCCCGTACGACTGTAGGTTGGAAAGGTTTGATCAATGATCCTCGCTTGGACAATAGTTTTCGGATCAACGAAGGATTGCGTTTGGCTCGTGGACTGTTGCTGGAAATAAATGATATGGGTTTGCCCTGTGCCACCGAGTTCCTGGATACCATTACACCGCAATACACTGCCGATCTGATCGCCTGGGGGGCGATCGGTGCTCGCACAACCGAATCGCAAGTGCATCGGGAGCTGGCCTCCGGATTATCGTGCCCTGTAGGTTTCAAGAACGGTACAGACGGAAATATCCGCATTGCTGTCGACGCAATTCGTGCTGCACAGGCTCCGCACCATTTTTTATCAGTGACCAAAGCAGGGCATTCGGCAATTGTCTCTACGGCGGGCAACGAGGATTGTCATCTCATTTTGCGAGGCGGACGGGAACCGAATTACGATTCTTTACATGTTGATTCGGCATGCAAGGAAATAGCCGGCTCCGGTTTGGCTGCTCGGCTGATGATCGATGCGTCTCATGCCAACAGCAATAAACGTTTCAAGGAACAACTGACGGTCGTCAAAGATGTTGCCAATCAACTGGCGGCTGGTGAGGAGCGGATCATCGGCATGATGATCGAATCGCACCTTAGCGAAGGACGACAGGATTTGATCCCGTCGCAACCGCTTGAATACGGGAAAAGTATTACTGATGCCTGTCTGGGTTGGGAGGATTCCCTGACTGCTTTGGAACTGCTCGCTAATGGAGTGATTGCGCGTCGACTTGCACAAGCAGCGAACTAGTCGAACGTTGTTTTATGTCATTTACGTGCTGCATGTCTTCAAATCGCACTTCCCTGATAAAAGTTGACTTGATCTGCCTTCATTTTGTAAATGTCTTGTGGTAGAGCCGGAACAGACCGGGGCGCAAGATAGGGTTCGTGAATGAAGCCACACGGCGTGTTTGTGTCAATGGGTATAATCACCCCCTTTATATATACCGGCTGATTGCTGACTGCGTCGCCCGGAAAAATATCCTTCAACTGGAGAACGCATGGATATCAAAGACGAGGTGGTGTCGGTCCTTGATGAGGTACTGAGCCTAAAGGGAAGAGCGAGTCAATTCACGCCGGGCACCCCGTTGCTTGGCGCGATTCCTGAACTCGATTCGATGGCTGTCGTTGCCTTGATCACCACGCTGGAAGAACGGTTCGGTTTCATCATCGACGACGATGAAATCGATGGCACGGTCTTTTCGACTTTTGGTTCTCTGCTCACATTCGTTGAGAACAAACTGGCTGCCTGAGCGTCGCCTTGATGACTGTCGAGGCGTTTTTCATTCCCGCACCACCCGGACAACGTCTGGCGTTGCTTTATCGGCCAGCTACGACCGTGACGTTGCGTGGTGCCTTGTTGCAAGTCGCACCATTTGCCGAGGAAATGAACAAGTCTCGGCGCATGCTGGCTTTACAGGCCAGAAAGCTGGCTTTGGCCGGCTTTGCGGTGTTGCAACTGGATTTACTCGGTTGCGGCGATAGCAGTGGCGACTTTGGCGACACCAGTTGGCAGGCTTGGCAGGACGATGTCACCCTCGGATACCGCTGGTTGCAAGCAAATTTTGCCGTGCCGTTGTGGATTTGGGGATTGCGCTGCGGCTGTTTGCTGGCCAATGAAACCGTCAGCCGTTTCGATACTTCGGTCAACCTCCTGTATTGGCAGCCGGTAATCTCGGGCAAGCAGTTTTTGCAGCAGTTTCTGCGTTTGAAAGTGGCTGCAGAAATGATCGGCAGCGAGGGCAAGGGAGTGATGGAACGCTTGCGCAAGGATTTGCAGAACGGAATACCGGTCGAGATCGCCGGCTACAGCTTGTCGCCTTCCTTGGCTAGTGGTCTGGAAACTGCCGAGTTGCGACCTCCTGCTCAAGTCGGCTGCGTCGAATGGTTCGAAATTTCCAGCCGGACCGATGGCGCTTTGTCGCCTGCGGCGGCAATCTGCGTCAAAAAGTGGCAGGACGCCGGACTGTCAGTTCGAACTCAGGTATTGTCGGGAAGTGCTTTCTGGCAAACCGCTGAAATCAGTGAATGCCCCGAATTGCTCGAGGCTACTCTCCAGGCGCTCTCCGAAGTGCGCAGCCGATGAACTTTGTCGAACATGCGGTGATTTTTTGCTGCGCAGGCGAGCAGCTACCGGGCATTTTCGCTCTGCCGGAAGTAGAAAATGGCGATCTTCGAGAGCGAAGCGCGTTTGGCGTGGCTGATTGCGGTGTGCTGATCGTCGTCGGCGGACCGCAATACCGTGCCGGCAGTCATCGGCAATTTCTGCTCTTGTCGCGACGGCTGGCGGCTCGCGGTTTTCCGACGTTTCGTTTCGATTATCGAGGCATGGGCGACGCCAGCGGCGAAGCGCGCAACTTCGAGCATGTGTCGGATGATATCGCTGCGGCGATCGACGCCTTTCAGCAGCAGTGTCCGAATGTGCGGCGCATCGTCCTCTGGGGCTTATGCGATGCAGCTTCGGCGAGCCTGATGTACGTGCAGGCTGTGCGCGATGCACGGGTGAGTGGTCTGGTGTTGCTCAATCCGTGGGTACGTTCGGCAACCAGTCTGGCCCAGACGCAGATCAAGCACTATTACGGACAGCGACTGTTGCGCAAGGAGTTCTGGTGGAAGCTGTTAACTGGTCGCATGGCGGTGGGCAAAGCGCTCGGCGATTTTCTGCGCGCTGCTGTGCGCGCAAAAGAAGGGAATGCGGTCGGCAAGAAGCGTTCACTGGGCAGTTTCCAAAGCCGGATGGCGCTTGGCTGGCGTTATTTCTCCGGGCGGGTGCTGCTGATTCTCAGTGGTGACGATTACACCGCCAAAGAATTTCTCGGTTTTGTCAGCAACAGCAGCGAATGGTCGGGTTTGCTCGATAGCGACAAGGTGACACGGGTCGATATCGAACAGGCTGACCACACCTTTTCGACTGCG
The DNA here is from genome assembly GCA_964428215.1 of uncultured Candidatus Accumulibacter sp. GTDB lineage: Bacteria > Pseudomonadota > Gammaproteobacteria > Burkholderiales > Rhodocyclaceae > Accumulibacter. Next base: position 3,232 of record CAYRXO010000044.1, read on the forward strand.
GTCTGGCGCGCAGAAGTCGAGGATGCGACGCTTGCCTGGCTGGCGGGTGAACGCGGATTTTGAGCAGGGTGACAAATTGCGGCGCTCCTGGTCTGATCAAATTCGCTGCTCCTGAATTGCTGCGGCGCAAAATTCGGTAAGCCCGACACCGCGTGTTAGAATCCCACCCTTTTGATGGCGGGTGAGGCGTAAGATGTTTTTCAGCAAGGAAAATCTGGCGAAATTTGATCCTGAAATCTGGCAGGCGATTGAGAACGAGAACCGACGCCAGGAGCAACATATCGAGCTGATCGCTTCGGAAAATTACGTCAGCCCGGCGGTGATGGCTGCACAAGGGTCGCAACTGACCAACAAGTACGCTGAAGGTTATCCCGGCAAGCGCTACTACGGCGGCTGCGAATATGTCGATATGGCTGAGCAGCTGGCCATTGGCCGTCTGAAGAAATTGTTTGACGCCGAAGCGGCCAATGTGCAGCCGAACTCGGGTTCGCAGGCGAATCAAGCCGTCCTGATGGCTTTTGCCAAACCCGGCGATACGATCATGGGCATGAGCCTCGCCGAAGGCGGCCATTTGACGCACGGCATGGCGCTGAATATGTCCGGCAAATGGTTCAAAGCCGTTTCATACGGCCTCGATAGCCATGAAGCGATCGATTATTCGCGTATGGAAGCGTTGGCGAACGAGCACAAACCACGCATCCTGATCGCCGGAGCATCGGCTTACGCGCTGCATATCGATTTCGAACGCTTTGCAAAAGTAGCGCGTGACGTCGGTGCGATCTTCATGGTCGACATGGCGCACTACGCCGGACTGGTCGCTGCCGGTTGTTATCCGAATCCGGTGCCGCACGCCGACGTCGTCACTTCAACGACGCACAAAACTTTGCGCGGCCCACGGGGCGGTGTGATCCTGATGAAAGCCGAGCACGAGAAGGCGATCAATTCGGCGGTTTTCCCGGGTTTGCAAGGCGGCCCGCTGATGCATGTCATCGCTGCCAAAGCAGTGGCCTTCAAGGAAGCATTGACTCCTGGATTTCGTCGCTATCAGGAACAGGTGGTGTCCAACGCGCGCGTCATGGCCCGGGTGCTTGCCGAAGAACGTGGATTGCGCATCGTTTCCGGACGTACCGAATCACATGTGTTTCTGGTCGATCTGCGTACCAAAAATATCACCGGTAAGGAAGCGGAGGCGGCTCTGGGCCAGGCGCACATCACGGTCAACAAGAACGCCATTCCCAACGACCCACAGAAACCTTTTGTCACTTCCGGAATCCGCGTCGGATCGCCGGCGATGACCACGCGCGGGTTCACCGAAATCGAGGCCGAGCAAGTGGCCCATCTGATCGCCGACGTTCTGGATGCGCATGAGGACGAGGATGTAATCGACCGGGTGCGGGCTGAAGTTACCGATCTGTGCGCCAGATTTCCGGTCTATGGGGTGAAAGCCGGATGAAATGCCCGTTTTGCGGCGCGGTCGAAACCGCGGTTTCCGATACGCGCCTCAATGACGATGGTGACAGCGTCCGTCGTCGTCGCCGCTGTCTACGTTGCGAAAAACGGTTCACCACGTACGAGCGTGCGGAATTGCATTTGCCGCAAGTGGTGAAGAAAAACGGCTCACGAGTCGACTTCGAGCGTGAGAAACTCGCCGCCAGTCTGTGGCTGGCTTTGCGCAAGCGACCGGTCACTGCCGCTGCTGTCGAGGGCGCGATTGCACACATCGAGGAAACGCTGCTGGCACTTGGTGAGCGCGAGGTGTCCTCGGAAAAAATCGGCGAAATGGTGATGAGCGAGTTGAAAAAGCTCGACAAGGTTGCTTATGTCCGCTTCGCATCGGTGTATCGTCGTTTCGAGGATATCGACGAATTTTCACAAGTAATCCGCGAAATCTCCCGTAATACGCAGCCGCTGAATCACTGATGACGGCCGTCTTCAGTGCGGACGACCATGCCTACATGGCGCGTGCTTTGCGTCTGGCCGAATTGGGTCTGTACACCACGGCACCCAATCCGCGTGTCGGTTGCGTGCTGGTCTACAACGGCCAGGTGGTTGGCGAAGGCTGGCATCGACGCACTGGCGAAGCGCACGCGGAAATCCTGGCTTTGCGGGCGGCCGGTGAACGTGCGCGCGGAGCGACGGCCTACGTCACTCTCGAGCCTTGCGCGCATCACGGTCACACGCCGCCATGTTGCGAAGCGCTTCTGGCTGCCGGCGTCGTCCGCGTGGTCGCGGCGCTGGCCGATCCCAACCCTTTAGTTGCCGGCCGGGGGCTGGCCGCATTGCGCGCAGCCGAGATACGAGTCGACTGCGGTTTGCTCGCTGAAGCCGCGCGCGAACTGAATCTGGGCTTCATGGCTCGCATGACGCGCGGCCGGCCGTGGCTGCGCCTGAAGATGGCCGCCAGTCTCGACGGCAAAACGGCCTTGAACAACGGTCGCAGCCAATGGTTGACCGGCACGGCGGCGCGCCGGGACGGACATCGCTGGCGCGCGCGTGCCGGGGCGATACTTACCGGCATCGGTACCGTTCTCCTCGACGACCCGCAACTCAATGTGCGCGGCGTTGCCGAAGTCGATGATCAATTCCAGTTGCCGCTGAAAGTGATCGTCGACAGCCGGCTGCAACTATCGCCAACTGCCAGACTTTTCGACGATGGCCAGGTGCTGGTTGTCTGCGCCGTGGCGGAAGCGAAAGCGGCCGAGCCTTTGCGCCGACGCGGCGCGGAAATTCTATCCTTGCCAAGCGCCGACGGCCGCGTGGACCTGTCAGCGCTGCTCGGCGAACTCGCTGTGCGCGGGATCAATGAGGTGCATGCCGAAAGCGGTGCCGGACTGGGCGGCGCGCTGTTGGCGCTGGGATTGGTGGACGAATTGCTGCTCTATCTGGCGCCGTCGTTGCTAGGTGATGAGGCGCGCGGTTTGTTCAAGTTGCCGGCGTTGTCTTCGCTGGCCGACAAACGGATGCTGAATTTGTCCGATGTGCGCCTGGTTGGCAACGATCTGCGATTGCTGGCTCGATTGACTTAACCATGTTTGCCGATCGCGCAATCGTCAATTGCAGATCAACTGATGCAGATGCAGCGAGCGGCGGTTCTTCTGCATAAAACCCTGGCGGTTACCCGGCTATCGTCTCGCGCTATCGTGTGCACGAAGTTGTGATGCCGTGGGCGACTGGCTGATCGCGCCATTTATTTGGGCTGGAAATGGAGAATCAGGTCGCGCTGGAAAAGTTCGGGATCAGGAGGTTTCGGCAACGGCGACGAACGGCGGATTGCCCGTTCGACGGCTTCATCGAATGCCGGGTTGCCGCTCGATTTCTGCAGCCTGACTTCGAGGACGTCACCTGACGGCAATTGGGTGACTTTGAAGGTTGCATCACCGCCATCGATGTTCGGTGAACGATGAATGTTTCCTCGGATCTTGGCGCGGATCATATTTCTATACGCTTCGTTGTCGAGCTTGCTTGCCCGCTGCTTGGCCGCATCGCGTTCACCCTGCTGTTTGATCTGCTTCATCTCGGCATCTGCTTCGGCCAGCTTGGCACGTTGCTCGCGCGCGGCGTTTTCCCGTTCATGTTGTCGGGCCTCTTTTTCTGCCTCGTCGAGCATCCGCTTGCTACGGTCCGGCTCGTTTTTCTTCGGCATTTCCTTGGGCTTGTTTTCGCTGACTTTAGGCGCTTCCTTGCGCACCGCCTTGGCGATCTCTTTGGGCTTCGGCTCTTCCTTCCGCGCGGGCTCTTTGCTCTCTTGCTTGCGCGTCTCCCTGACTTTCGCTTCGTCTTTTTTCGTCTCCTTGATTTTTTTATCTTCCTTGATCGCCAGATCGGGTTTGGCGGGCGGTCGCGCTTCGCTTTTGACGACGGGCCGCGGTTCGGGCCTCACCACCGGCATCGGCGGCACTTTGGCCAGCGGTTTGACTTCCGGCTTGGGTTCGGGGCGAGGAACGGGCTTCGGTTCCGGTCTCGGCTCCGGCTTGGCTGCCGGTTTTGGCGGCAGCTTGCTTTCCTCCTTGACCTCTGGTTGGCTGGCAGCCGAGTCGGCGGGCAGCGGACGCCAGAGTTCGACCTCAACCGACTCCGGTACTTTGCTGTGCCACTGCATGCCGAGAAACAGCGCGCCGAGCAGCAGCAGATGGACGATCGCCGACAGCGCCAGCGACGGCCATTTTGCCGGATCGGGCGGCGGCAGGCGGTCGAAGCTGTCGGCGGTGGTGTCCATGCTTCAGCGGCTCATTTGCTCTGCACGAGCAGGCCGATGCGTTTGACCTGTTGCTTCTGCAGGGCATCCATCACTTCCATGACCGCCTCATACTTGACGTTCTTGTTGCCGGCGATCATCACCGCCTGATCAGGGTTTTTGCGCTGGGCGGCAACGATCTTCTGGGTCAGTTCGTCGCGGGTCAGGGGAATTTCGCTTTGCCCCGGGACGAGCAGCGCCAGCGAGCGGTCGGCGCGGATGAGGACCTGCAACGCTTCCGCCGGCGCTTGCGGCGCTTTGCCGACCGAAGGGACATCGACGCGCGCGGTAGTCATCATCGGTGCGGTGACCATGAAGATGACCAGCAACACCAGCATCACGTCGATGTAGGGGACGACGTTGATTTCGTTTTTCAGACGGCGCGGTCGCATCGTATTACCTCATCTGCCGTTGCAGGATGTTCGAGAACTCTTCCATGAACGATTCGAAACGCGACGACAGGCGGTCGATCTCGTGCGCGAAGCGGTTATAGGCGACGACTGCCGGAATCGCGGCGAACAGGCCGATGGCGGTTGCCACCAAGGCTTCGGCGATTCCCGGTGCCACCGCCGATAAAGTCGCCTGGCCGACGTTCGACAGCCCGCGGAAGGAATGCATGATCCCCCAGACGGTTCCGAACAAACCGACGTAGGGACTGACCGAGCCGACCGAAGCGAGAAAGGCGAGATGCGCATCGATACTGTCCATTTCCCGCTGGTAAGTGGCGCGCATCGCCCGGCGCGAGCCGTCGATGACGTCTTTCGGGTCGAGGTTCTTCTGGCTGCGCAGTTTGGTGAATTCACGGAAACCGGCTTCGAAGATGCGTTCCATGCTGCCGCTGCGGTGACGGTCGTTGACCGCGCTCTGGTAGAGACTGTTGAGGTCGCCGCCGCTCCAGAAATCGCGTTCGAATTGTTCGGTTTGCGTACGTGCGGCCTTGACGGTGAACCATTTGCGGAAGATGTAGTACCAGGACATGAACGACACGCCGGCCAGCAAGAGCATCACCGCTTGAACAACGGCGCTGGCGTTGAGGATCAGGTGCAGAATCGACAGGTCTTGCGAGACATTCATTGCCATGCTTCCAGTTGAGTGCGGAGAAAGGGAGGGATCGCTATCGCCTTCATTTGCATGGCGTTGACACAAACCACCTGGATCGTTCCCTCGACCAGCGTATCGCAGCTCTTGGCGATGTTCGGGTTGGCGCGCCGGAGGCGTTGCCGGAAAAAGATCTGCGCGTGGCTGATGCGCTCCACCGCGAGGTCGGCTTGCAGCAGATCGTCGAGACGGGCTGGCTTGAGGAAAGTCAGATTGACGCCGCGGACGACAAAGGCGATGCCGTGCTCGGAAAGCAGGACGCTCTGCTGCTGCCCGAGCGTGCGCAGCCATTCGGTGCGGCAGCGCTCGAAAAATTTCAAATAGTTGGCGTAATACACAACGCCACCGGCATCAGTGTCTTCGTAATAGATGCGGATGGGAAGGGTAAAGGCGTCGAGCCGGGAAGGGTTTGTCATGAGAAAAACGATTTTATATGACGACAAACTTGTTGAATGTGAAGGTTTGTGACCGGCAGCGTTACCGCGGAGGTTCAGGACGCCGTCCACAGATCGCCCTGTTTGTCACCGGGCGGATGGTCGAGTCCGAGATGCCGATAGACGGCCGGCGTCGCCACCCGGCCACGCGGTGTGCGCTGCAGCAGACCTTGTTGCAGCAGGTAAGGCTCGATGACGTCCTCGATGGTGTCACGTGCTTCGCTGATGGCGGCGGCCAGATTATCGACGCCGACCGGTCCGCCGCCGAACTTGTCGATCACCGCCGACAACAGTTTGCGGTCCATCAGATCCAGTCCGCCGTGATCGACGTCGAGCAGGCGCAGCGCCTGATCGGCGACGTCCTGGCTGATGTGGCCACTGGCCTTGACCTCGGCGAAATCGCGCACCCGGCGCAACAGTCGGTTGGCAATGCGCGGCGTGCCGCGTGAACGGCGGGCGATTTCCAGCGCGCCGCCGGCGTCGACCGGCACCTTGAGCAGTTGCGCCGAACGGCGGACGATCAGCGTCAATTCTTCGGGGGTGTAGAACTCGAGGCGTGAAACGATGCCGAAGCGGTCACGCAACGGATTGGTCAGCATGCCGGCGCGCGTCGTGGCGCCGATCAGCGTGAACGGCGGCAGATCCAGCTTCACCGAGCGCGCCGCCGGCCCTTCACCGATCAGGATGTCGATCTGGAAATCTTCGAGCGCCGGGTAGAGGATTTCTTCGACCACCGGCGACAGACGATGGATTTCATCGATGAACAACACATCACGCGGTTCGAGATTGGTCAGCATCGCTGCCAGATCGCCGGCGCGTTCGAGCACCGGCCCCGACGTCGAGCGCAGATTGACGCCCATTTCGGTGGCGACGATGTGCGCCAGGGTGGTCTTGCCGAGACCGGGTGGACCGAAGAGCAACAGATGATCGAGTGTCTCCCGGCGCCGTTTGGCGGCTTCGATGAAGATCGCCAGTTGTTCGCGGATTTTGGCTTGGCCGACATAGTCGTCGAGTCGGCGTGGCCGCAAAGCGCGCTCGATGACTTCTTCTTGCGTCGATTTGCTTTCCGGCGAAATCAGCCGCCCGGACGTGTGAGCAGAAAAATCGTCATTTTCGATCATGGCGGGCTTTCCTGGGCGGGCCGGGGAGGGGCATCCGGCCCGGCGTGCGCCAGCCACTCGCGGATCAGTGCCTGTCCAAGTGCCAGCAGCGTCGGTCCGAGAAACAAGCCGATGAAACCGAAGACCAGCACGCCGCCGAAAACGCCGACGACGATCAGCAGCAGCGGCAGACTGGACGTGCGCGAGATCAGTACCGGCTTGAGAAAATTATCGACGCTGCTGATACCGAACATTCCCCAGATGACCATGAAGATGGCCCAGCCGGGCTGTCCTTCGTAATACAGCCAGAAGGCGGCGCCGAGCCAGATCAGGGTTGCGCCGATCACCGGGATCAGCGAGAAAAAGAAGGTGGCAAAGGTCAGCATCACCACGCCGGGCACACCGGCAATCAGAAAGCCGATCATCGCCACCACCGCCTGCGCAGCCGCTGTGCCGACGATACCGGCCATGACGCCGTTGATCGTTCCCTCGACCAGCGCCAGCATGCGTTCGCCGAGATCGCCACCCAGCATGCGGCTGCCGGTATGCAGCGCGTCGGCGTAAATGTGCGCGTCGCGAAAGATGAAGAAAACGAAGAAGATGACCAGCACCAGTTGCAGCAAACCCTGCGCGAACAACGAGATGCCGGTCATGGCCAGGTGTCGGGTCGGTTCGATGAACTGTTGCAGCAGATTGTTCATCTCTTCGCGGCTGGCAACCAGATCGTGCCAGTAATTGGCCAGATTGCGGCCGATCAGGGGAATTTTGCGTAGCCACTCCGGTGGGATGGTCGGCAGCCCCTTTTCCATCAGCGGCTTGAGATAGCGGATGGCCAGTTCCACGCCGTCAGCGAGCGAGGCGGACAACAGCGCCATCGGCGTGATCAGTAGGGCGAGCAGCAGAAAGGACAATAACAGGGCAGCCAGATTGCTGCGTCCACCACAGAGCGTCAGCAAACGGTTACGAATCGGCAGGGTGGTAACGCAGATGACGATGGCAAACAACAGGGTGCCGGTGAACGGCAGCAGAACGGCAATGCAGCCGGTGAGCAGCAAGGCGACGAGCGCAATCTGGATCAGCTGTTTGTAGTTGGAAGTCATCGTCGATCAAATTTTCGAGAGCAATTTCAGTGCCATACGAATGCCATCGGCAATAGAGGTCTCGGCGGGCAATTGCTTGAGGGCAGCGCCCGCTTCCCGATCATTGTAACCTAGCGCCAACAGCGCATTGAGGATGTCGCTGCGTGCATCGGTGTTGGTGCTGGCATGGGTCGGTACGGCTTCGGCGAGTTTGCCCTTCAACTCGAGCAACAGCCGCTCGGCGGTTTTGCTGCCGATGCCGGGTACTTTCGTCAATCGGCCGACGTCCTGTTTGGCGACCACCTGCGCCAGATCATCGACCGACATGCCGGAGAGGACCGCCAGCGCCAGCCGGGGGCCGACGCCGGTGATTTTCAGCAGCTGACGGAAGGCGCGCCGTTCGGTTTCGCTCGAAAATCCGTACAGGAAATGGCCGTCCTCGCGCACGACGAAATGGGTCAGCAAGGTGATCGTTTCACCGTTGGCCGGCAGATTGTAGAAGGTGCTCATCGGCACATCGACTTCGTAGCCGACGCCGCGCACGTCGACGATCACCTGCGGCGGATTTTTTTCGAGCAGTGTGCCGGTCAGTCGATTGATCATTTTTTCATTTTCCGATCTTGTTTGCCGGCAGCAGGCGTCCGTGGCGCAGGCGCAGCGTCCGCTGCGGCAGCGCGGCCAGTGCATGGCTGCCATGCGCATGCGCAATCGCGCAGGCCAACGCGTCGGCGGCGTCCGCCCCCGGATCAGCCGGTAGGTTCAACAGGCGGCGCACCATATGCTGCACCTGCAGCTTGTCGGCGTGTCCGTTGCCGACGACCGCCTGTTTGACTTGCAAAGCAGTGTATTCGGCAACGCTCAGTCCATTGACCACCAGGGCGACGATCGCGGCGCCGCGCGCCTGCCCCAGACGCAGCGTCGATTGTGGATTGACATTGACGAAGACGATTTCCACCGCCGCCTGCTGCGGCCGATGCTCGGCGATCAGTTGGCTCAAGCCGGCATGGATCGTTCCCAGTCGTTCCGGCAGCGTCGCCTGCGGGTCGGTGCGGATACAGCCGCTAGCGACATAGGCGAGTTGTTGGCCGATTTTGTCAATGATGCCGAAACCGGTGATCCTTAGACCCGGGTCGACACCGAGAATGCGTCGCGCATTCATCGGGCCTTTGCGCGCGCCAGATAGACGCCGCTGACCGCCAGAACCATGCCGGCCAGCGCCAAGCCGGTCAATGTCTCGCCGAAGACCAGCCAGGCGATGATGGCGGTACTCGGCGGCGTCAGATAGAAGAGGCTGGCGATATTCACCGCGCTGCCGCTACGAATCAGCATGTTCAACAGGCTGATCGCCCCAACCGAAAGCACCAGCACCAGCCAGCCAAGAGCGAAAATGAATTCCGTGCTCCAGACGATGCGCATGCTTTCGGTGTGCCAGGCAACGATGGCGGTAACCAGAGCCGTCGGCAAAAACTGGATCAACGCGCCGCTACGCAGGTCGAAATGCGGACAGAAACGCTTCTGATACAAGGTGCCGCCGGTGATGCCGAGCAACGCCGCCAGCGCCGGCAGCAGCAACGAATAAACCGGCACGTCGGCAAGCTTGTTGGCCACCACCAGGCTGACCCCGATGAAACCGAGCGCCAGACCGAGCCACTGGCGCGGCGTCACCTTCTCGCCAAGCAGAAAGCCGGCACCGCAAGCGGTCAGCAGGGGTTGCATGCCGACGACCAGCGAGGTCACGCCGGCCGGTAGCCCCTGCTTGATGGCCATGAAAACGCCGCCGAGATACAGCGCATGCACCAGCAGCCCGGTGAATCCGATATGCCAGAATTGCCGCGCATCGGCTGGCCAGGGGGCGTGGGTGGCCAAGGTCAGCGCGGCCATCAAGGTCATCACCAACAGATAGCGGACAAGCAGGAAGGTCAGCGGTTCGGCGTACGGCAGACCGAGTTTGGCGCCGATGAAGCCGGTGCTCCACAGGAAAACAAACAGAAAAGGCAGTAACGAAGGCGGAAAACGCATGCAATAAATGCTTCCTGGCTGAGCGCTCTGGTCGGTTGTGAATCATCGAATGATCGACGGCTGTCGGCATCTATTGTTGCGGCGCGTCAATCGAGTCAAGCAGCCAGCAACGAAGAACCCCGCCGCAGCGGGGTTCTGCACGGGCCGGCCAGCGGCCGACGGCGAGGAAAAAAATTATTTCTGTTCGCCGTCCTTCTTAGCCGTCTCTTTAGTCTCTTTTTCGGCTTTCTTGGCCGCTGCTTTTTGCTCTTTTTCAGCTTTTTTGGCGGCTTCCTTTTTCTCTTTTTCCGCTTTTTCCGCGGCTTTCTTCTCTTCCTTGCTCATCGTTGCCGGTTTCGCCGGTTCCGATTTGGCCGCGCCGTCGGTGCTGCTGGCAGGTGCAGCAGGCGCGGGCTTGCTGACGGCACTGCCGGCCACGGCAGTGGCACCCGCTGCAGCTGCCGGGGTTGCCGTCGCAGACGTTGCTGGCTTCGCTGCTGGCGTCGCGGCGGGTTTGGCTGCTGTGCTGTTGGCCGCCGGTTTCACCGTGGTCGGACCATCGAGCGCGACATCGCTTCTGATACGGCCAAGAATGACCGGACCAATCCCGTTGACCTTGGTCAAATCATCGACCGATTTGAAAGGGCCATTCTTAGTCCGGTAGTCGATGATTGCCTGCGCTTTGGCCGGGCCGATGCCGGGCAAGCTGGTTAATTCCGTTTTATTCGCTGTATTGACGTTGACCGCCGCGACGGCGTTCAACGCGAACAACAACAAGCCGACCAACAGGGAAAACAGTTTATACATGGAGGTCCTCCTGGTGAGATGATGGTTTGCCGATCGGTGAGCGACCAACAAGCCGAGACAACGTCCATCGGTCATTTTTCGTTGACCACCGGACTGAAGCGTCGGCGGCTGCACGTGTCGTGCTTGTTCGCCGATGTTTATTTATATAGTTATTTCTGTACACGGTAACCTAGGGCCAGCGAAATTTCGTCTGCCGTGGCCTGGATGGCTGTCATCCAGTCGGGATTGTAGCGGTCACTGGGCGACGAGACCGAGATGCCGGCCACCAACCGAGCTTCGTCGTTGCGTATTGGTGCGGCAATACAACGCAAACCGATTTCAGCTTCCTCCCTGTCGTAAGCGACCTGTTTGAGACGAATGTCGTCGAGTTCCTTTTCCAGCGTCTCGAGAGAGGTGAGGGAGTGCGGCGTCTTGCCTGGCAAACCGGTCCGTTTGCTGTAAGCGCGCACTTCCGCAGCGTTGTCGGCAGCCAGGAACAGCTTGCCCAGCGAGGTCAAATGCAAGGGCGCGCGTCCGCCAACCAGATAAACGACGCGAATCAGTGCGCGACCGCTGGATGTGCGTTCGATGTAGATAATTTCATCCGCACGGCGAATACCCAGATTGACCGCCTCGCCAACCACTTCGTGCAATTGCTGCATGTAGGGCAGGGCGACTTGCCGGATGTTGATGCGTGACTTGACGATATTGCCGAGTTCGAGCAGCCGGATTCCGAGCGAGTAGGTGCCGACTTCCTGGCGTTCGACCAAGGCGGCACTGTTCATCGCCGCCAGGATGCGGTGCGCGGTCGAAGGATGCAAACCGCTGCTCTGAGCGAGAACCTTGAGGCTGACGGCTTCGTGGCGTTCGGCCAAGACATTGAGCAGAGATATCATCCTTTCGATGACCTGGATCGAATTTTTTTCAGCGTGTTGTTCGGCCATGGCCTTGTCGCCGCATCTCCTGAACACCTTTCGTTTTATCAGGCAGGGGAATACCATAACGAATTCCGCCCGCGCTGCCCGTCTTGTTGGCAGCCTATATTACCATCATGCAGATAGGGCGGCGTGTTCGTCAGACTCGCTTAGCCAGTAAAGATTTCGATGTCCAGAACAGAGGAAATTCGGGCCATTCCCTTGTGGATCAACGGACGCGCCTATCTGACCATGGCAGCGTCCTTTGTCGACGTTTGTCATGCCGCGAGCGGCGAAATCCTGCGTCGGACACCGCTGTGCGGGTCGTTGGAAGCGCAGGCCGCTTTCGCTTCCGCCGAGCAAGCGCTGCCGGTCTGGTCGACGCTGACTTTGGCCGATCGAAGCGACTTGCTGCTCGCACTTGCCGAAGCGTTGGCTGCTTACACCGAACATTTTGCCGGACTGATCAGCGCAGAAAGCGGCCTGCCTGCCCATGCTGCTGCGGCAGAAATCGCCGCCGCTGTGTCGTTGCTAAAACAGTCGTCGTCCGACGATGCCGCAGAAGGTGTCGTCGCCATTCTCGGCGATCGTCAGCAGCCGTTTTTGTCGCTGCTGCGTCATGCCGTCCCAGCCTTGCTTGCCGGGTCGACAGTGATTCTCAAGCCCAGTCCGCATACACCGTCCGTTCTCTTCGCGCTGGCTGAATTGAGCGCTCGTTGCGCATTTCCTTCCGGCGTGATCAATGTGCTGCATGGTGATCTGGCGGCGATCGAAGGACTGTTTGCTATCGCTGCGTTGCGCCGACTGTATTTTGTCGGCGAACCAGCGGCAGCGGTCAGGGTGGCAGCCATTGCTGAACGCTACGGCAAGACACTGATCGCTTGACCATGCAGCGCATTGTCTTTCTCGATCGAGAATCGATCGTCGCCAAATTGCGCACACCGGATTTCCCGCATCAGTGGATCGACTACTCGCAGACCGCCATCGCCGAGATCGGGCCGCGTTTGCAGGGTGCAACGATTGCCATCGTCAACAAGTTGCCGCTCAGCGAAACCTTGTTGGCGACCTTGCCGACATTACGCATGATCGCCGTTGCGGCGACAGGTACCAACAACATCGATCTTGCTGCCTGTCGACAACGTGGCATCGTCGTCTCGAACATTCGAGGTTATGCGGAACATACCGTTCCTGAACACGTGCTGGCCTTGTTACTCGCGCTGTCACGCAATCTGCCAGCCTATCGACAATCAATCGCCGCTGGCGTATGGCAACGCTCTGAACATTTTTGCAGTTTTGCCTGGCCGATCCGCGATCTGCATGGTTTGTCGATGGCGATTGTTGGCAGCGGTAGTTTGGGACTCGGAGTCAGTCGGCTGGCCGGAGCCTTCGGCATGCGTGTAATGCATGTTGAACGCAAAATGGCGGCTGGCGTACGGCCCGGTTATGTTGCGTTCTCGCAAGCCGTGCGCACAGCGGATGTCATCTCCCTGCATTGTCCTTTGAACGCCGAAACGCACCAGATGATCGGTACCGCCGAATTGCGAGCGATGAAAGCGGACGCCTTGCTGATCAACACACCGCGCGCGGCGGACTGGTCGATGAAATCGCGCTGGCGAGAGCGTTGAAGGAGGGCTGGCTTGGTGGCGCTGCTTGCGACGTTCTCGCCGTCGAACCGCTGGGAGCCGACCATCCCTTGCTCGATCCGGCGCTGTTGGCAGGCAGCAATTTTCTGCTGACACCTCATGTTGCCTGGGCCAGCCAGACGGCGATGCAGTCACTGGCCGATCAGCTGATCGCCAATCTCGAAGCGTATGTTCGTGGCGAGCCGCGCAACAGGCTTGCCTGACGATTCCCGACCCGCGTATATCAGAAAATCCCCGTTTACAGCAACACTGATCTTTCTTTATTCAATGTTTTGATAAAGAAGCGGCTGACGGGCAATCAGCAGACGATCATATGCCGAAAAAATGAGGATCAGACGGCGGGCGGCTTCTTCAGTTTGCTTTTGGCTGCTTTGCGCAAGGCCTTGTACTGCTCGGGATCCTCGGCTTTCAAATATTCCACCACCTCGAAGTCTTCACGCCGCAAACGTTGGATGTCGATTTGCTCGACATGCACCAGACGCAATAGCTCACGAACCGGCTTGGGCATGTTTCGTCCGCTTTCATAGCGGGATCCGCCACTCTGGGTAACCCCGATCTTCGACCAGAACTGTTGCTGATTCAAACCGAGTTTGCGGCGAATCTCACGAGGATCGACCCTCTCAACGACTTTGACGGTGCTCATGTTTATCCTTTCATACGAGAACTGAGGCGAAATGGCCAAGTCAGCATTCGGCCAACGCTCCATAAGCTACGACCCCGATAATGCCTGACGCACTATAAGCGAATCCTCGAGAATTTTGCAAGTGGCATTTCGCTAACCCATTTGGCTAATGCGGGTTGCCTTGCGCCGTCGATAGGGCCGGGCCTTCGCATGTTTGTCGATCTCGTCTTTTGTTTCCGCATAAAACCGGAAAAGGCCAGGGCGTGTTTTCCTTTGTGGCAAACCGTTTTCGGCCAAAGGTTTGAGTGCCACACGGGAACGCCTGGAAGCCAAATCCAAAATCAACAGCAAACCGATGCTCGTCTATTATTGTTATGTCATGTTAAGCGTAGAGCTGATTTTTCTGAGATGAATTTTCTTCAGCAGAAAGTAATCAGGTGACTGTTCGTGGTTTTATGATTTGCGTCGTTTTCTATTTTTCTGTCCTGTGTCATGAAGAAGAAATGATCAGTTCACAATGACGAACACCGTATTGCGCGGCTGGCGGATATTCTGGTGACGGCCTGTTGTAGATTGTCCTGCGTGCTGATCGGCTGGCGCTGACTCGTGCCGATACCCTCGTCAGTTGAAACAGTCCTTGACGGGACAGCACACTGAGCGGTCAATGGAATGGCTGCGAGGCTTTGCATCTGACAGATTGTTAGTGGGTATCGTCAACCCTGGTCAGAGAGAATGCCCACTGCAATGCTTGGGCGATCGATGCGCACCATTGCTTATGACGTTGGGCAAATGTTGTCAATTGATCGACAGCATAGCCAAAAAAACGAGAATAGTCAGCGGATTTTGTTGGTCATTGTTGCGCTATGCCGCTGACTGATCGCCAGAACTGGCGGAGAGAGGGGGATTCGAACCCCCGTCAGGGGATTACCCTGAACACGCTTTCCAGGCGTGCGACTTAAACCGCTCATCCATCTCTCCGGAGAACCGCCAATTCTAGCAGAAGCCCGGTCGATCACAAAACGGTAGCAATACTTGATTTGTCTTCAGGAGCGATCGATGAGGAAGTCGTTCAGACTGCTTTGCAAACGCCGATATGCCCGCTTGAGAAAATTCTTGGCGATGTCGACCGAAATCGCTACAATCCGCCGTATTAGTGCACGGATAATGCAAAAATGTCGAAAATTATCATCGATAAATACGATTTGGCGTTAATTGATGCACTGCAACGCAAAGGCAATGCGACGAATGCGGTGCTTGGCGAGCAGATTCATCTGTCAGCGTCCCAGATCAGTCGGCGCATTCAACGACTCGAAGAAGATGGCATCATCGACCGTTATGTGGCTTTGTTGGCGCCATCGGCGCTAGGGCTGGGTGTGACCGCTTTCGCGCAGGTGATTCTGGAACGACACAACGATACGGCCAGTGAAGCATTCGAATCCCAGGTCGCTCAGGTTGCCGAGGTGGTCGATTGCTATGCGATCAGTGGCGATGCAGACTACATGTTGCGGCTGGTCGTTCCTGATCTCTCGGCATTTTCCGATCTGCTGATGAAACGTCTGTTGAATCTACCTGGCGTGGCGCGAATCAAGACCAGCATTGCGTTGAAAACGATCAAACAGACGCATGAATTGCCGCTCGAACATCTCAAACAGCCGGGAAAGGCCAAGCAACGGCTGCGTTAACCGCTGTCGGACTGAATAAGCGGTACAGGTACAGCGGCCCTTTGTTTCCGAATTTCAGCCTTTCGCTTGAAGTTCGTGAAAAACAGTTCCTTTGCGGCAATACCTTTTCGGCTCATCAAGTCCGACAGTCAGCCGGCTGACCATCCCGAATTCAGGTTCTCAATGGCGCTGGCAATTTTCAGATCAGCAATGGTTCGTTCGGCAATTCGTCGGGATTTGCTTCTTCGACCGGGAAATACACGCACAACACGTCGCTGATCGCCTGCAAGGTGAACAATAACCCTCCCGCATAATCACCGGCTTTGAAGGCATCTTCCATGCGTCGACAGAGGCTGGTCCAGAACGCTTGTCCAAGTGTCGCGTTGATTCCGCGGTCGGCGACGATCTCGATCCGCCGATCGATCAATTGCAGATAAATCAGAACGCCGCAATTTTCTGCCGTATCCCAGACCCGTAATTGTGAAAACAGTTCGATTGCCCGCGAGCGAACCGATTGGTTTTGTAACACGCGGGGCAACGGAAGATTGGCTTCCAGCACGACGCGTAATTCACCGCGATGCGTGGCTTCGGATGCTTTCACGACCATCTCGACGCGGCGTAGCAGGTCGGGTGAAATGGTACGCCGCACCCACCAATGCGGCAGGACGACATGGCGGATCAATCTTTTCAGTTCCATCACCAGCCTCCCGAAGCGCCGCCGCCACCGAAGCCGCCGCCGCCACCACCGAAGCCTCCGTTGCCACCACCGAAGCCTCCGTTGCCACCGAAGCGCCCGCCACTACGGCCATTGCCCCAGGAAAAGCCGCCGGTTGACCAGCCGGCGCTGCTCATGGTGCCGAACATCAGCGAAGCCAGAAAAGCGACGATGCCGACGATTGCCGACACGATCAGTGAAGACAGCAGCAGCGTGGTGGCCAGTCCGGCCGCGATGCCGACGATGCACGCGGCGAGAAAACGACCGAGAATGGCCCGCAGAACGCGGCCGAAAACGAAAACCAGCAGAAAGCCGACAAAGAGCAGCAGTGCCAGATTGTCATCGACTGCCGACACTCCCGGCTGAACAAACGTCGTCGGCGACGGCAATGGTTCGCCATTGACGATTTTGATCAGGCTGTCGATGCCGGCATCGATGCCGCCGGCAAAATCGCCATTAATGAAGCGGGGCGAGATGACTTCATTGATGATGCGTTTGGCAATGGCGTCGTTTATCGCTCCTTCGAGACCGTAGCCCACCTCGATGCGCAGCTTGCGGTCCTGTTTGGCAATCAGGAGCAGCGCACCATCGTCAATCCCGCGTCGACCGAGCTTCCACGCCTCGACGA
This sequence comes from uncultured Candidatus Accumulibacter sp., assembly GCA_964428215.1. Taxonomy (GTDB): domain Bacteria; phylum Pseudomonadota; class Gammaproteobacteria; order Burkholderiales; family Rhodocyclaceae; genus Accumulibacter. Next base: position 20,144 of record CAYRXO010000044.1, read on the forward strand.
CGCGCAGGGCATATTGTTCGATGCTCTCCGGTGCAACGGTCGGGATGATCAGGATGGCAAGCTGTGAACCCTTTTGCCGTTCGAAAGCGGCCAGTTTGCCTTCCAGGGCGCGTTGTTGCTCACCTGTCAGTGATGCGGTCAGATCGGTGACGTGCGCCGCAAGATGCGGAATCGGCTGCAGATCAGCGGCAAACAATCCTCTGCTGCCGACGAGCAGCCAAAGCAGGCCGATCAGCCCGGCGAAGATACGCGGTAACAGTGTGCGCATCAATTAGCGATTGGCTGGGGCAGGTGCTGGTGCAACCGGCTGGGAGAAATTGACTTTCGGTGCTGTCGAAATCGCTTGCTCGTTTTCGACCGTGAAGTTGGGCTTCGGTTTGTAGCCGAAAACCATCGCCGTCAGATTGTTCGGGAAGGTGCTTACGGAGACGTTGTAGCTTTCCAC
>CAYRXO010000045.1:0-20420 GCA_964428215.1 uncultured Candidatus Accumulibacter sp.
TTTCCACAATCCGTGTTCGAAAACGTCGAAGTAATACGCCGACAGCGTGCCGCGCAGATCCCAGGCGGTGCGCAGGTCCTGGCGCAGCGGCAGTTCGACCGGGAAGCGGACCAGCGACAGGCCGAACGCGCCGCGCCAGGCGTCGGCCTGACAGGTGTTGACGGTATGGCCACCGCAGAGATCGCCCATCACTTTGGCGCCGCCTTCGGGCGTTTCGCCGGCCTGGATGATCAGCAGATACGGACCCGACGGTAGCCGCGGACCGCCGCCGGTTTCGCCGGTCGGGTCCGGCGCCAGGCAGACGCAGGGCATGAAATCGACGCCGCCGGCGACCACCCGCAGCGGCGATTTGCGATACGTGCCGAGCAACTGTTCGACGGTGAAACGGAACGCTTGCGCGACCAGGATCGGCCGGCCGAAGTGGTCGAAAGCCAGACCGCGGCGCAAGGTCAGTTGCCGGTCGACCGGGAAACCCCTGCTGCGGCCGGTGTATTCCGGCCCGGCCTCCAGATTGGCGGCGTCCGTTTCGATGCCCAGTCCCCAGGCGATGCCGGGCAGCAGCGCCTGCGCATTGAGCCGCGCACGCGCGTCGAAGTAGGCATCCTGGCGCGACAGCGCTTCGGCGGTCAGGTAGCGGCCGTTGAACCAGTTGCTGCGTCGCAGGTTGTTGTCGCCACGCACATCGCCGGCCGGACCGCCGGGAAACCCCTCGTTGGCGCCCGCCGCACCGCCGCCGTAACCCTTGAGGAATTCGGCGACGCTCAGTTCCTCGGTGACAGTCAGCGCTTCGTTGCGCGCGATTTTGGCGGCGACGACCAGCAGACCGGCGTCCAGGCCTTTCCAGGAGTAAGTAGTCATTGCAGCCTCCGCTCAGACGGCAGGGTGATAAGTGGCGAACAGGTTGGCGTCGCGGCCGGCACCGGCCGGCACGCTTTCACCGGCGACGCCGGCCAGCGGCCGCTGCTCGAGATCGACGATCGCCCGCTCGCCGGTGCCGGCCAGACAGACCTGGCAGGTCGTCGTCGTCGTCCATTGCTCGTCGACCGTCAGTTCGATGGCCGTCGTGTTGACGGCAACGGCGTGCAGTCCGACCGGCAGCCACTTGCTGCTGACGGCATCGAAACGCAGCACGCGCGGCGGGCTGTTGTCGATGCTGGCGGCGAGCGCAGTGGCCGACGTCGCGATGCGCAACACCATGCGCGCCGCGTCGGCGCCCGCGCCCGGCGCGACGCTCAGACTCAGCGCCTGGAAGGCCGGCGCACCGGCGGCGCCGTCGAGCCGCCGCCCGAGCGCCAGATCGGCGACCATCTGCACCGACGGCAGCAAGGCACGCACGCCGTTGTCGACCGCGCCGACGAGTCTGACGCGTTCGACCGGATCGCCGACCGCTTCCAGGTCGAGTATCGCCAGCAGCAGCGGCGCGTCATCGGCGCCGCTCCAGAAGCGCGCCAGATCGACCGGCGGATTGAGAATGAACTGCAGCAGCCGGTCGCGCACGGCGGCCGGCTCCGCCAGGGCGCTGATGTCGCGCTGCGTCGGCGCCGGGTCGGGCGGCGGCGACGCTTCCAGACACAAGCGATAACTGTCGACGACGCGCGACGGCGCCAGCGCCGCATCCTGGTCGGAACACGGCGGCACCATCGCCGGCGCCGGTTCGCTGAGGCAGGCGCGGTAGCGCAGCACGACATGCACCCGGCGACGGCGATCGTCTTCGGCGCCCGGCGGCGGCGCCAGATCGTTCCAGAACTTGCCGCCAGCCAGGCCGGTGATGTCCAGACACAAACGCTGCGGCACGAAAATCTCGCGTCCGAGAGCGTCGATGGCCAGGCCGGCGTCGCAAGTCAGACGCAGTCCGGCCGGTTCGGTCGTCTCCTGCGCCGCGACGGCCAGACCCCAGGCCGTCCCGACACCGTGCAGCAGCGCGTTGTGCAGGCGGCTGCGCAGCAGGAAATAGCGCTGTTCGCAGGTGAAATCCTCGGCGCCGAGCAACTGACCGTAGTAATAGCGCAGCCGGGTGAAGGGATCGCCGGGAGTGGCCGGATCGAGGTCGTCGAGCGGAGCGAACGTAGCCGCGGACAGGGGTGTGCTCATGACGAAATCTCCCATGGGTTCGCAAAGTGGGGGCGGTCGTCACGGCGACCGCGATGTAGGGTGGACAGCGGCGAGAGCAGCGCTTCGCCAAGGATCGCCGGCTGCGATCGGCTGACCGGGCCGAGCGCCGACAGCCCGACCAGGCTGGCGCGGCCGACGCGGAAGCCGGCGTCGAGCCAGCACAGGCGATGCAGGGTGTGCGCCGGTTTGTTGCACTCGATGGCGCGCTCGAGCACCGCCGCCAGTGACGCGTCGCAGGCGCGCGGCACGATCACCGTGAAGCGGTGCGCGTGCCGGCGGTAGAAAGCGATCAGCGCGTCGTCGGCCAGCGGATCGGGCGGTTCGGCGGCTGGACACGGCGCGGCCTCGCCCTGGCGGCGCAGCCGCAGCGCGGCGTGTTCGCGCGCCAGTTCGCGTTGCCAGTCCTCGGCGTCGGCGAGCGCGAAACCGCCTTCGTGACCGCCGAGTTCGAGTCCCGGACCGAGCGCGGCATCGCCGAGAAACGCCGCCGTCGGACGGCGCAGGCGGAACGCTTCGACGATCTGCACCGGCACTTCGGCGAGCAGGCTGAGCAATCGCGTCATTCCCGGCAGCGTGCCGCGCGCGCGGTACAGATCGGCGGCCTCGAGCAGCAATTGCCGGCGCACGCCTTCGCGCACGCGGCCGTCGAAAGTCAGCGCCAGGAACGACGCCAGCCACGGCAGGGCTTCGGCCGGCGCCTGCCGCGGATCGAAGAGCGCCGGCAGCCGCGCGCTGCGCTGCGCCAATTCGCTCGTCCACGCTTCGAACAGCGCCAGCGCGCGGGCGGTCGGCTCGGCGCCTTCGGCGTCGCTGCGCCAATACGCCGGCAGATAATCGAGCAGCGACGGACGCGGGAAGCTGGCGCGCAGGGCGAACAGCGCCGGCGCATGCCGGCGCGTACCGTTGAGCCGCAGGCGCAGCCAGAGATAGCGGCCCGGCGGCGGCGTCAGCAGCCACTCGTGCGTCTGCAGCGCCGCCGGCAGCGGCAGATCGGCGCCACGCGCACCGGCCAGCGGATCGGCCGACGGCCGCTCGCCGACGCCGTCCGCCAGCGGCTGATCGGCCTGCGCTGGCCGGACGTCGGCGACGCCGAGGCGCACCCAGCCGTCAGCTTCGTCGGCGACCAGCGAAGCGAGCGGTGGCCAGGGATCTTCGACCGCCGCCGGCCGCGTTTCGCCGACCACATCGAGCGGCAGCCGCGCGCCGCGGCGGATTTCGAACGGCGGCAAGTCGTCGGCGGTCTTCGCCTCGACGCTCAGCGAGCAGTCGGCCGGCAGGCAGAGATCGACGAACAGGCGGTGCCAGACGCAGGCGAAAATCCCCGAGTCGAGCGCGTAGGTCTCGACGCTGCCGCTGCCGCGCAGATCGGGTTCGCGCGCATAGAGCGGCCGCGCGCCGCGGGCGGTGCTGGCAAAAACGGCCTCCCGCCCGCCGTCGGCGCCCTCCGCCAGCCACAATGCGCGCCCGTCGAAACCGCGCACGGCAAAACCGCGTTCGGCTTCGACGCCGCTGGCGCCGAGGTGGAATTCGCGGAAAAAGGTCGGCCGCGGATCGTCGGGCAGATGCGCCAGATCGGCGACCAGCAGCGTATCCGGAGCAGTGAGCAGGAGATGCAGCGGTTCGCGCACGAGCGGCAGCTCCCAGATCAGCGCCGCGTCGGCGCTGACGCACAACAGACGCGGCCGGCGGCCGCTGCCGCGCACCAGCGCCACCGCGGTCGGAAAACGCGGGTCGGCGCACAGCGCGACGATCTCATCGCCCGGCCGGGCGTCGGGCAACGCGTAGCCCTGCCACTCCCGCGCGCCGCCGTCCCAGCGCTGGCAGAGCAGGCGCGGCTGCGAACGGTCGCTGACCAGCAGCCCGAAAGCGGCGCAGGCGAGGAAAGCCGGGGCGCAATCGGCCGGCAGCGACACGCTGGCGCTGACGCGCAGGTCGGCGCCGAGCCGCCGCAGCGTTTTACCGGCCCGATCGAGCAGCCACAGTCGGCCTGACGGATCGCAGGCGACGGCATCGACGGCCGCCGGCGCGGCTGCCATCGGTGGCCAGGGAGAGAAGTCGACTTCGCCGCCGACCGGCGGCGGCACGCTGTCCGCCGGCAGGCGCAACGACCGCCAGCCCTCCGGCGTCAGCATGCACAGGGGCTGACCGGGAACGGCGAGCAACTGCCGGGCATCGACGCAGCGGTCGGGCGGACACGGCAGCGTCACCGTCGAGCCGAGACGCGCCCGCCAGGCGGCGCGTTCGCCGGCGCTCAAGGCGAGCAACGCCACCGGCGGCGGCTCGTCGTCGCGCGGCGCCAGGGTCACCCGCCCCGGCTGCCCCTCGATGCGCGTGCCGTCGTGGTCGCAGCGCGCCCACATCGGCCGGCCGACGAGATGCGCGAACGATGGCCCGGCCATCAGCATTCCTCCTGCGCCACCGGTACCGGCAGATGGTCCACCGGCAGCGCGGGCGGCGGCGTATCGAGCGCCGGCAGCGCTTCGGCATGCGCATCGGCGCCGACGGCGACGCGCACTTCGAGCAGCACAGGCAACTGCCAGGCCAGCAGCGTCAGCGTCTGCGTCACCGGCCGCCGCCCGCCGGCGCGGTCGATTTCCTCGCCGGCCAGGCGCACCTCATTGACCAGGCGCACGCCCTGCACGCGCAGGGCCGCCGCTTCGAGGTCGCGATCGCGCACCGCACGCCCGAACGGCCAGCCGGCGCCGTCCGGACCGTAGGGCGGCAGCGGCGCCAGATGCTGGCGCAGCGCCAGTTCGACGTTGCGGCGCAGCGTTTCCTCGCCGCTGCCGGCCTCGGGTTCGACGGCCAGCGAACAGCTCAGGCGCACGTACTGCGGCGGCGTCACGTAGAGTTCGGTGGTCAGCAGCCGGCGCGGTTCGAGGTAGGCGCACACCCGGCGCAGCATCTCGCGGTCGGGTGTCGGCTGATCCGGCTGCAGGGGATCGTAGGCCGGCAGGACGATCAGCGTCACCACGCCGGGAACGCCGTCGACGCGCTCATGCGGTTTGTGCCGCGGCAGCACCTGCGCCCGGCCGACGTGCACGCCCGGCGTGGCCAGCGCCAGATCGACGAAATCGTCGGCGGCGACGGCGCGGTCGTTATGGCGCAGCTGTTGCGGGATGCGCGCCGTCGCCGCAGCGAGGCTTTCGGCGTCGGCGCCGCCTTCGGCGGGCAAGGGATTGCTCACTTTCAGCGCCTGCACGGCAGCGCTGCCGGCGCGCACGCGGTTGATGCGCCCGGCGCCGACGTTACCTTGCACGCCGCCGCCGTAGCGGTAGGTCAGGCAGCGGATCGCTTCGCCGGGCAGCGGCAGGCGGCCGTGCAGGCCGTCGCCGAAGGTGATCGTCCCCGCCGCCGCATCGAGAACGTAGAACGGATCGTCCGGCCCGGCGAGCGCCAGATCGTCGACCCGTCGCCAGTTCTCCCAGGCGACGCTGCCACGCACCTGGATCTGCTCGCTGCCGACGATCACCGGCGTGTGCGCCAGCCGATGCTGCTGCGCGCTGCGGCCGTCGCCGTAACCGAGCAGTTCGGCGGCGGCGGTCAGCGCCTGTTCGACGCGGACGATGTTGCCGTCGATCCAGCGCAGGCGGATCGGCGGATGCGCCGGGTCGACGCGGCCGACGCGCAGCCAGGCCAGCACGCGCGCGGCGCTCTTCTCGTCGTCGAGCCGCGGCGGCAGTTCGCCGACGCCGAGCAGATCGTCGTCCGGCGGGTCGAAAGAGGCGGCGGTCCAGTCGCCGAACGGCGTGCCGCCGGCCGCGTTGCGTTCGGGAAAACGCAGGCGGACGATGCCGCGCCGGGTCAGGCTGTCGGTGTCGTCGGCGACCACCGGCAGCCGCAGGTAGAGCAACTGATCGACGTGCCGCGCCGCACCGGAGAAACGGCCGCTGGAAATCTCCCAGCGTACCGGCCAGCGCAGCGGATCGCTGCCCGGGTCCGGACAGCGGCGGTGGTCGGTCGCCCCGCACAGCGTATCGTCGGTGTACAGGCCGAGGTTGAGGACGTGCCCGGCGAGGCGCCGGCGGATTTCCTGCCGCGCCGCCGCCTCGTCACCGCCGGCCGCGCGTTTGGCGGCGGCAAAGGTCGCTTCCGGCGCCAGCAGGCACAGCCACAGCCGCTCATCGACGCTGCCGGCAGTCGATACGCCAGCCGGCAGGTTGCCGCCGGTCGGCGCGGGCAGCGGCTGCGCCCGGTACGTCGGCAGCGCCGGCGGCAGGTGGCCGAGATGGCCGATGAGCAGTTGATTGACGTTGTCCAGCCCGCCGGGCAGCAGCGGGCCGCTGTACGGCGCCTTGATCCAGGCGGCGACTTCGAGCGGCAGCGCGGTGACTTCCTCGATCGCCTGGAACGCGATTTTGCCGGCGGCGACTTCCAGCCGCGGGCTGCCGCCGCCGATGAAATCCGGCGTCACCGGCTCGAGGCCGCCGCGCGGCAGTTCGACGCGCAGCGGCGCGACGGCGGCGCGCGCCGGCCACGGCTCAATGGCCAGCAGGCGCAGGAACTCGAGCCGCGCCACTTCCGGCACGCGGTTCAGCCGGTAGAGCAGATCGTCGCCGAGCGCGGCAAAGAGTTCGATCAGCGCGATGCCGGGATCGGAGGCGTTGTGATCGGTCCATTGCGGCGCGTGAACGGGAATGCGGCGGATCAGCTCGGCCCGCAGGTCGGCGAAGCCGCGATCGTCGAGGCGGGGAGGAATGATGGCCATCAGGCACCCCCGGTCAGATAAAAGGGAAACACCAGGTTATGTACGCCGGGCTGGTCGAGAATCGCGTAGCGGATGGCGATGCGCAGCACCGTCGGTTCGCGCGCGTCGCTGCTCACCGTCACCGACTCGAGACGGATGCGCGCTTCGTCGCGTTCGAGCGCGTCGGTGACCGCCTGACGGATCTGCGTGCGCAGTTCCAGGCTGTTCGGCGCGAAGAGGAAGCGGCGCAGCCCGACGCCATAGGTCGGTCGCGCCAGCCGCTCGCCCGGTTCGGTGAGCAGGATCGCGCGGATCGACTGTTCGACGGCGGCTTCGCCCGCCACCCAGCCGAAACCCTCTTCGGTCAACAGCGGGAAGCGCAAGCCGCGGCCCAGTGCATCGACGCCCATCAGTCGCTCCTTCGGAATGGAATGCAGAATTTCAGCAGCAGCATCCAGCCAAAACCCGGCAGCACGATCAGGATGTGAAAAATGATGTTGAACAGGATCAGCGCGCACAGCGTCAGCACCGGAATGCCGACGCTGCAGACGCTGCCGAGCGCGAATTCGCGCCGCGTATCGGCCATCGTCGCGCCGGTGACGATCGCCGACCCCGGCGGCGCCGCCATCGCCGCGAACGGCCGCGCGCGCGCCTTGGCGATGCGCGGCAGATCGCGCAGCAGCTTGCCGATATCCGGCATCTGGAGGCTCGCCGGCCGGGCGCCGAGCAGATCGGTAGCCTCGGCGAGCAGGAAGGGTTCGCTGCGCGGCGTCCACACGATGCGTTCGGGTTCGCAGCGGTCGTGCCCGGCGACGCGCACCCAGCACCAGACGGCATAGAGGTGGTCGGCGTCGAAGCGCAGGCGCGGCACCGTCTCGCGCGCCCGCGCCTCGGGCAAGGCCAGCGCCTGCGGCGCCGCCGCGTAACGCGTCGCCGTCGCCGTGGCGAAAGCGTTCAGTTGCGTCATCGACGGCCGGAAAGCCGGCAGCACCAGCAGACCGCGCGCCGGTTCCTCGATGAGCGGGATGCCCAGCGTGGCGAACGCCGCCAAAGCGCCTTGCGGCTGCAAGGCAGCGCGCAGGTCGCTTTCGACGTCGGCCAGCCGCTGCGCCAGTTGCGCCGCGGCGGCGCTGCCGACGGCGGCCAGTTCGGCAGCGAACGGCGCATAGAGCGCTGCCAGCTCGTTGCCCGCCCGATGCGCGGCGAGCACGCGCGGCGCGTCGTTCACGCCCGGATAGGTCAATGGCGTCCACGGCGGACTCGTGCGCGGGTCGGCACGTTCGGCTTCTTGATCGAGAATGGCCTGCACCTGCTCGGCGAGACTGGCGACGGTGCTTGCCGGCACGCCGGCCGTGCTGATGTTCAGGTCGGCGCGGTGGTCGTCGTTGAACAGGAAACGGTTCAGGCTGGCGGCCAGCGCCAGCCGGCAGCCGCGCAAACGCAGCAATGCCGCGGCGCAGAAGACCTGCAACTGGCGCTCGCCGATCACTGACAGGCCCGACGCCGGCGAGGGCAGCGCGTTGCCGGCCAGCCAGGCATCGACCAGCGCGTACAGCCGCTGCCGTGCCAGCACGTCCCAGTCGCCGGTCCCGTGCGCGACGCTCTGCTCGAGCCAGGTGGTCACCCGGTTGTCGCCCAGGCCGGCGAACAGATTAACCTCGCCGGCCGCGCTGGCGGCGCTCGCCCGCCAGAGCGCGTCGGGCGCGACGCCCTGGCCGTCGAGGTCGGCCGTCGTCGTCGTCGCGGCGCTGGCGCTCTGCCACAGACGCCAGAACGCCTGTAACAGAATACGGTCGATGGCCGTCGCCAGCATGCCGTCGAGGCCAACCGGTTGCGGATTGGTCAGCGACACCGGCCAGACGAGCACGTTCTGCGCGCCGTCGTACTCGGCCTGCGTCGGCCGGGCCGGCAGCACCGTCTGTTCGAGCAGCCGACGCAGCGCGCCCTCGGCCTGGGCTCGCAGACCGGCAGCGTCCTGGAACAGCGCGCCGAGCTGCGCGGCGCTGCGCTGCTGCAGCGCCGCGGCGATCTCAGCCACCGGCCGCAAGGCCAGCCGTTCGCGCGGCATTTCCTGCGCGCCGCTGAACACCGGCAGATAGCCGTACAAGGTGCAATGTTCGGCGGCGGCGCCGGCATCCGGCGGCAGCAGGGTCAACGTCTGGCTGTCGAGCGCCAGCGGCGGCAGCGGCGCGCCATCCGGCAGGCCGAAAACGGCGCGCAGGCTGGCGAGGTCGGCGAGCGTCGCCCCCGGCAGCGCCTGCGGATCGACCGGCGGCGCGCCGGGCGCCGGACGCATCTCGCCGTCGAGCAGCGGCAGCCAGGCGCCGTGTTTTTCATCGACTGACAGCCAGTCGTCCCAGTGTTCGCCGCTCTCGTCGCGGCGCAGGCGGCGGATCACCGCGCCGGCGCCGCGCACCCGGCCGCGCGCCAGCCGCGGCCAGCCGGCCGAGTGGCAGACGAGGTCGAAAGCGACGACGTAGAAGCGTTCGTGCAGCGGCAGGTACAGCTTGCGCAGCCAGGCCGGTGCCGGCGGCGCGCCGGCAGGGACCGCAGTCAGCGGCACGTGGTCGCTGGCGATCAGCGGGCCGCTTTCGACCTCTACTTCGTCTTCATCCGGCGTGCGCCGCTGCAGACTCGGCGGATAGAGCGGCCGGCGGTAGGCGTCGAACAGCGAAGCCGGCGGCTCGGACCAGTCGCGCCAGGGCAGCAGCTTCGGCAAGGCGCGCGTTTTGCCGACGACGGCGAGCAGGTCGTCGATGAAACGATCGGATTCGAAAGACAGCAGGCGCGGCGCCGCCCGCGGCGGCACGCCGCTCGCCGTGCGCAGGAAGAAGGCCTCCACCGGCCGCAGTTCCTCGCGCGTCGCGCGTCGCGGCGCCGGAATCAGCAGACGTTTGGCGGCCCGGGTGCTCACCAGATATTCCCCACGCCCGGCGTGTAACTCGCCGAGACGACGCTGTTGGTGATCACCGCGTCGGCCTTGACGATGCCGGAGAATTTCGACATTGCCGCGTCGACCTTGACCATCGCCGCGGTGATGTCCAGACCGGCCGGCGCCTGGATCTTGACCTTGAGGTTGGCGGTGATCTCGATGTTGCCGGTGACGTCGATCTTGATCTTGGCGCCGTTCGAATGTTCGAGGGTCACCGTGCCGCCGGTGGCGTCGTCGAGGGTCAAGGTATGGCCACCCTGCGTTTCGAGCACCACTTTTTCGCTGCCGGCGCTGTCGTCGAAGGTCAGTTTGTGGCCGGAACGCGAGGTGATCGACCGCAGGTTGTTGTTGCTGTCCATCGTTTCCGGCGGCGCGTCGACACCGTTCCACAGCGCGCCGATCACCACCGGCCAGCGCGGGTCGCCGGCGGTGAAGGCGACCAGCACTTCGTCACCGACTTCGGGAATGAACCAAGTGCCGCGGTCGCCGCCGGCCATCAGCGTCGCCAGCCGCGCCCAGGCCAGCGCCGCGCCGCCGTCGTCGGCCGGCACGAACGGCAGGCGCAACTGCACCCTGCCCTGCCCGTCCGGGTCTTGCACGTCGGTGACCAGCGCCGGATAGACGCCGTACAGGCGGTGCGGGTCGGCGCCAAGCGGCGGCGCTTCGAGTCCGGGAATCATCGATCGTCTCCGAGATCCGGCCGCTGCGCGACGAACTCGGTGCGGTAGCCGTCGATCTGGTCGAAACGATGTGTCACCGCGGTGACCAGATAAGTGCCGGCAAACCACGGCCCGAGGTCGACCAGTTCGACGCGCGACCCGACGCGCAGCGCTGGCGTGCCCTTGGTCAGCCCGACGCCGCGCAGGAAGCGGCGCGCGCGGCGCGACATCGCCGCTTCGGCCAGCATGCGCGCCTCGCTGCCGGTGGCCGGCGCCGCCAGATGCAGGTCGTCGGCGGCGTTGGCGAACACCTGCGTCACCAGTTCGGCACCGAGGCGGCCGCCGCTGGCCAGCCGGCGGGCGACGTCGACGCCGGCGCTTTCATGGATCGCTTCCTTCGCCGCGACGTCGTAACCATGCACGCGCACTTCGCCGCGCTGATGCGCCAGATCGGCGACGACGTTGAAACGCAGCAACTGGTTTTCGCGCGTCAGGCGTAGCGGCGTCTCGTTCGCCGCGCTGACGTCGGTGAGGTGCAGCGTGCCGTCGCGCAGGCTGAGCAGCGCGTCGCCGCTGCGCGCGCGCAGCGCGCCGAGTTCGTCCTGGTTCACCTGCCAGAGCTGACGATGGCTGGCGCCCTGCCGGCCGACGTCGGCGCGCAGACCGGCGGCTTCGACGATGCTCGTCGCGATGTCGCCGTCGGCCTGTTCCTCAGAGAGCCGCGTCCGCCGGCGGTAGCGCAGCGCAGCAAGCGCATCCTCGGCGAGCAGCGTGAGTTCCGGCGGCCGCAGTTCGGGAAAGCTGGCGCCGATGCCGGTGACCGGTCCTTCGAAAACCGTCTGCTCTTCACCGTCGACGCTGAAGGCGACGCGCAGGCGTTTGCCGAAATCGACCGTCTGCCGGCGGAAATGGACGAAATCGACCGGCTGCCCGCGTTCGCGGCTGCCCCAGTTGAGGAAAACCGCTTCCAGCGACGCGACGCCGGCGGCATCGGCGCGCGCTTCCAGGCGGATCAGGTCGGCTTCGAGCTTGTCGGAACGCGCGCCATCGACGAAGAGGCGCGGCCGACCGGCGACGTTCAAGGTCGCGGCGTTCATGGACAATCGCTCCGCTGCCGCCACCAACGCTCGAGTTCTTCGGCGACCAGCGCGCGCACCAGCGGCCGCAGTTCTTCGAGCTGCACTTCGAAGGCGCCGCCGCCGGCGCCATCGGCCGCGCCGGCCGCCGACGTTTCGCGCAGATCGCCGTTCTCGTCGCCGACGGCGTCGATGGTCGTGCTCACTTCACCGATGCGCACGCTCATCGCAAGGCTCCCCGACAGCGCTGGCAGCCGCAGCCGGCGCCGCAGGACGCACAGCCGCCGCCGGCAGCGCGCGTCGGGCGGACGATCTCGCTTTCGCTGGCCGGCGGCAGGAATTCCCAGCGCGGCCGACGTTCGCCGGTTTGCGTACTGAGCGGCGGGCGGGTAGTGAACAGCGCGCGGCCGCCGTCGATCGTCCAGCGCGGCGACTGCGGCGGACTGCCGCGCAGCGCAGGCATGGCGCTGGCGCGACCGCCCGGCCGCGCCGCGCCGGGAGAAGAACCCGCAGAAGCGCCGGCAGACGTGCTGCCGGCCGCCGACGACCCGGCCAGCCCGGCGGCGGCCGGTGGACTGACGGCGCCGCCGGCGCGTTGTCCGGTGACGACGGCGGCCAGCCCGGCGGCAGCGCTGCCCGGCGCCGGTCCGTCCGGCGCCCAGGGTTGCGGCAGCGCGCCGCTGGCCGCCAAGCCGGGCGAAGTCGGCGGCAAGACCGTGCCGCTGCGCGCCAGATCGGCGCCGCCGAGCACGGCGCCGGCACCGAAGAGGTCGAGCGCCGCCGCCGCATCGAGCGGGACGCCGGCACCGAGCGCCGCGCCGAGGTCGGCCGCCAGCCCGAAGCTGGCCGACAAGCCGAGTTCGGCCGACAGTCCGGCAGAGGTCAGCGCGTCGCCGAGGGCGTCGAGCTGGAAGGCGTTGCGCAGGTCGGCCGGCGCGCCCCCCGCGGCGGCGAGCAGCCCGGCGGCGCCGGCCGCCGCCGCCTGTTCGCGCGCGCCGGCCGCCGCCTGACTGATCGCCTGCCGGCGTTGCGCGGCTTCATCGGCGCTGACCTGGTAGCGGAACTCCTGTTCGGTGAGCGTCAGTTGCACTTTCGAGCGCAAGGGCACGCCGCTCGGGCTGAAATAATCGAAGACTTCCTGATGCGAGCTGATGACGCCGTTGAAGATCAGCGTACCCCAGCGGAACTGCACGCGGCGCGGCGCCTGCTCGCGGCCGCTGCCGAAAACCTGCAGCAGATCGGCAATCGGTTTGCTGCGCCGGCGGACGTCGAGCTGCTCCTCGCCGCCGGCCGCTTCGCCACCCGGGTCGTCGCGCGGCCGGGTCGAGTCGAATACGCATTCGAAGGTCAGCGTCGCTTTCGACGCGCCAACGTTCTGCACTTCCTGGCGGCCGCGCCGGCCGCGGTCGCGCTGCTGACCGGCGGAGACTTTCAGGGTCAGCGTCTCCGGGTTGAAATCGAGCGCGATGGCCTGCCCTTCCTGCGGGTTCTGCCCGCCGGCGTCGAACGGCACCAGTTTGGCCCGGCGAAACGGCGGACTGCTCATGACACCTCCCGGTACAAGCCTTCGTGCACGATATGCAGCTCTTCGAGCGCCACTTCGCGGCTGTTGGCGGCGTTGAGGTCGCCGGCGCGCACCTTGTTGACGATGCCGTTTTCGAAACGCCAGACGCCATCCGCAGCGCCCTCGCCGCGCGCCTGCCGGATGTGGATGCTGCCGGAAACGTAAGGCAGCGGATAGCGGCCGTCGACGCAACGGCGGATCCAGGTCCAAAACGCCGGGTCGAGCGACAGACCGCGTTTGAGCACCAGCGGCGGGTGCGTCGTCTTGCCGACCAGTTGCCGCACGCCGCGGTTGTAGCCGCCTTCGCGGAGGCTGACCGGCTCGATGGTCGTTTCCAGCCCCTGCACTTCCGAGAACGCGCCGCGCGCGCCGAGCGCCAGACCTTCGTCGCCGCCGAGGCCCGACAGTTCGATATGCACGGCGAAATTGAAGCCGGTGAGCAGCGTGTCGGCGGCCATCAGACGATCTCCAGCCGCGGGTCGTCGGCGCCGTGGCGCAGCAGCCGGAAGACGATGAATTCGGCGGGAACGGCCGGCGCGACGCCGATCAGCATCACTGCCCGGCCGGCGTCGAGGTCGGTCGGCGTGCTCGTCGTCGCGTCGCAGCGGACGAAGTAGCTGTCCGCCTCGCTGTTGCCGGCCAGCGCGCCGGCGTCGAATACGTGGCGCAGACGCCGGCGGGCGGTCGCCGCCATCGCCGACCACAGCGCGGCGTTGTTCGGTTCGAACGGCGCCCAGGCCAGATCGGCGGCCAGTTGCGCCTGCAGCCAGTCGATCAGCCGGCGCACCGAGAGATGCGTCCACAGCGGATCGTTCGACGTCGTGCGCGCGCCGAGCAGCAGCAGGCCGCGTTCGCTGGCGCGTACTTCGTCGATGCGTTCGGCGAACAGAAAACCCGGCTCGGGCAAGCCGGCGTCGTCGGCGCGCGCAAAGGCGCCGCTCACCGGCAGATTGGCCGGCGCGGCCCAGGCGCCGATGCGGTTTTCGAGCTGCGCGGCGATACCGCAGGCGGCGGCGGCCGGCGGCACGGTCTGCGCCGTGCCGTCGGCATCGACGCGCAGCCAGGGCGCATAAAGCGCCGCGCGGTCGCTGGCCAGCTGCCGGCGCCAGTCGACGATTTCGCCGGCGCGCAGGCGCGGCGGCAGATCGAGCATGGCGATGCGTCCGCCGTGCGCCTGGCAGTGGGCGACCAGTCGTCCCTGCGCCTCCTGCAGCGCGGCGGCATCGAAGCCGAGGCGCGGAAAATCGAGCAGCGGCCGCGTGGTGACGGCGACCGAGGCGCCGCAATCGACGGCGAAGCACGGCGCGTCGTCCGGCGGCGGCGCCGGATCGCGCTGCGCCGCCGGCGGCGACGGATGCAGCAGATCGGGCAGGGTCAGCAGTGCCGCCGGTTCGAAGGGGAAGGCGTCGTCCCAGGTCTGCAGCGCGTCGAGCGCCCCTGGAGACTGTTTGAAAGCGACCAGTTGGTGATCGGCGTCCTCGGCGAGGTCGGCGGCGTCCATTTCGGTCGCTTCGAAAAAATGGCGTCTTTCGGTGCTCTCGCCGGCGTCGCGGCCGCGCCGGGAAAGCGGCACTTCGGCCATCGACAGAGAGAGTCCATCGGCCGCGGCGAGCAGTTCGCGGCTCGGCAGCAGCGTGCCGTCGATGAGCAGCGCGCTCGGCCGCAGGTATTCCGATCCCCAGGGTTCATCGATGCCGCCCCACAGCCGATCGACCGTCGGCGGCGTCGTTTCGCCGACGCCGATCAGCGGTGGCCGCAGCGCTTCGCTGGCGCTGCGCCGGCCGAGCAGGCGCGGCAGATAACGCGGATGGTCGGGATGCAGGGCGGCATCGTCCCAGCTTTCCACCTGCCGCCCGTCGAGGAAGACGGTCAACGTGACGCCGAGCAGCACGGCGTTGCGCAGCAACTCGGCGCGCAGGAAGGCGGCGCCCGGCGACGGTTGCAGCCGCGGCCCGTCAGCACCGGCGACGATGCGGAACAGGCGTTGCCGCGGCACGCCCCCGGCGCGTGCCGGCCGGCCGAGCAGGCGCAGGATGCTGCCGACCGGCAGGTCGGCGGGCAGATCGACGCGCGCGTGCCCGTCGGCGCCGACCTGCAGCGCGAGCGGCAAGGGCCGCTGCAGCAGGCGGCAGCGCAGCGCCAGGCCGTTGCCCCAGGCGCCCGGATTGCGCGCTGCCAGCCGCGCCTGCCGCCGCGAGCGGCCGTGCACGCTGCTCAATCCGGGCAGAGACAGGCGCGCAGTGCGTACGTGGCGATGGTCGACGCAGCGCACGACGACACAGCGGCGACCGCCGTTGGCGAAGAACAGGCGTACCGCCAGCGGCAGATTCAGCCCCGGCAGCGCACGCCCGAAAACCGTCTCGAAGTGGCGCGCGTCGTCGATGGCCACCGGCGTGTTCAGCGGCCCGCGCTCGGCGAGACCGATCAGCGCGGCGACATCGAGACGGACGCGCGGCCGGCTGACCGCCGGCGCCGCTTCCTGGTAGACGCCGGGCGGCAGGCCGGGCCGCCACAGGCTGCCCTGCAGGACGACGCTCACTTTTGCGGGCTCCGCAAGATACTGTCGTGCGCCGCGCGCCGCCTGCCCTCCCCGCCAGCGGCCGGGGAGAGAGAGGGTGCGTCAAGCGAGGCTGAAGAGAGGCGTTTCATCGCCCGTTGCGCCGGCAAACCCGTTTCGCGGCTGTCAAACCAGCGCTCATTCGTACTCGACGTCCTCGCAGACCAGCGTCAGCTCTTCCATCGCCACGTCGGAAGCGCCTTTGGCAGCCAGCGTCGGACCGGTCCATTTCGACGGCCGGGTGTTGATCAGCTTCCAGGAGGCGACCACTTCGGCGTGGTCTTCGCTCATCAGCTGGATGACCACCGTCGCCCGCGCATCCATATTGCCGCGGCGCACCTGGTTGACCCAGTTCCACAGGTCGAGCGAGGCGACCAGACCGCGCTTGAGGGTGACGTCGCCGGACTTGTGCATCAGCGGGATCTTGCGCGGATGGTTGGCGCCGTCGGTGCCTTCGCGGTAGTCGGCGTAGGTGATTTCGGTGGACAGGCCGGAAACGTCGGAAAAGCCGCCGCGGAATTCGCCGCCGCTCGCCGGGTTGATGGTGACTTTGAAATTGAACGGACCGTAGGGGTCCTCACGCAGGGTGGCCATGCCGCTTCTCCTTAGATGATCGACGCGTCGGCCGTCCATTGACCGATGCGGAAGATGACGAATTCAGCCGGCTTGGTCGGCGCGACGCCGATCAGGCAGATCAGCCGGCCGTTGTCGAGATCGGACTGGCTCATCGTGCTGCGGTCGCAGCGCACGAAATAGGCGTCTTCCGGCCGCGAACCGAGCAGCGCGCCGCTGCGCCAGACGTCGTAGAGAAAACCTTCGATGGTCAGGCGAATCTTCAGCCACAGTTCCTCGTTGTTCGGCTCGAATACCGCCCACTGCGTGCCGCGGTCGATCGAGTGTTCGAGGTAGATGAACAGCCGGCGGACGTTGATGTAGGTCCATTCGGGGTCGGAACTGATCGTCCGCGCGCCCCAGACGCGATAGCCGCGCCCCTCGAAAAAGCGCAGGCAGTTGATCCCCTCGGGGTTGAGCACATCCTGTTCGCCCTTGTTGACGTTGCGCGAGAAGCGCAGGATGCCGCGCACCGTTTCGTTGGCCGGCGCCTTGTGCACGCCGCGTTCGATGTCGCTGCGCGCGTAGATGCCGGCCATGGCGCCCTCGGGCGACAGTTGCAGCGTTTCGCGCGCCCCGCCGGGCGCGCTGGTCACCAGCCACGGGTAATAGATCGCCGCGTACTTCGAATCGTGCTGGCCGCGCACTTCGCGGATCTGCGCCTGATCGGCGTTCGACGGCCCGGCGAGGATGGCGAAGCGATAGCGCAGCAATTCGCAGTGCCCGACCAGCGCGTCGCGCACGTTCTGCCGGTCGTCGCTGTCGGCGAGTGCCGCCGAACCCGGCGCGCCGACGATGGCGATGTCCTCGATTTCGGCCAGCGCCGCCAGACCGCGCGCCGCGTGCCCGCTGTCGCCGCCGGCAAAGGTCGCCGGATCGGCGATGCGGCCGTCGGAACCGCCGGACAGCGTGCGGCTGGGATGCGAGACCAGCGCCAGCAGCAGGTCGCGCGCCAGGCTGGTCCGCTCGGCGGCGGTGCTCGGCAGATCGCCGAAGTCGAAATAGAGACGCTGGCTGCGGTCGGCGGGCGGCTCGACGCCGGCGTCCGGGTCCTCGTGGCGCAGAACGCGGCCGATGAACTGATCGGAATCGGGGTGCGGCGACAGGCGCTGGAACTGTTCGACGCGCGCGCCGGTCGATCCATCGCCGTTCGGCCCGACGCGCAGGTCGACGCTGATCTTCTGCACGGCGACGACGCTGGCCGCGTTGAGGTCGAGCGTACCGCCGGCGTTCGACAGGATCGGCCGGCCGGTGGCGTCGAACGACGTGGCATACAGATTGGCGCTGACCACCGCCTGCGGGCCGCTGGCCTGCACCAGACGGTCTTTCACCGCCCCGGACGCCTCGACGACGTCGCCGAGACGCAGGCCGCTGACCGTGCGGTTGCCGGCCGTGCCGATCAGCAGGTTGCCGCTGCGGATCGCCGTCGCGCCGATGACCAGATTGCCGGCCCGCCCCGGGAAACGTGCGCGGATGAAACGCACCGTGCCAAGCAGGCTCAGCGCGTCGGCGGCCGGCGCGTCGGCGCTCTGCGCGCGGCTGCCGGCGACGCTGCCGCCAGCAGCCGCCCGGAAGGCGCGGGCGACATACACCCGCTTGCCGCCGTTCTCGAAGAACAGCCGCACCGCGTGCGCCAGGTGGTTGGTCGTCGGCACGCCCTCGAACAACAGATCGTCGGCATCGCCGAAAACGCGCTGAAATTCCTCGAAGCTGGTCACCAGCGTCGGCAAACCCTGGGTCGGACCGAAGCGGGCCTGCCCGACGAAGCCGGCGGTGGAAGTCGCCACCCCCTCGATGGACTTGGCGCGAAAGCTGGTTTCTTCTACATAGACTCCCGGAGCGAGGTATTCAGGCATGGTGACCCTCCATCAGTGGCAAGTTCAAAATCGGGCGCCGGCAGCGCACGGAATCCGCCTGCGGCAGTGGCGAAAGCGCTCCCCGGCTCGCCGGGCGGATGGAGCGAGGGGCGGCAATGATTGAGATTGGGCGGGAGCATCGTTTCATGGCAGCAACTCGATGTCCCAGCGGCCGCGTTGGCCGACGAGCACCGGCAGCAGCGGATTCTGCCCGTTGGCCGGCGTGCGCAGAACGCCGTTGCCAGCACGCAAACGGAAGTCGGACGACTCGAACAGCGCCGCGCGCTGCAGCGCGCTCAGGGCAAAGACGTTTGCCGGCTGCCCGGCGAGCAGACCGCGTTCGGCGAGTATCGCCGCCAGGGCCGGCCGCGGCCGGAAGACGCGCAAAACGCGTTCGAACTGGCGGCGCGGCGGATTGAGCGAACGGTCGATCACTTCACCCGGCAGCACCAGCGCGTAGCCGCCATCGGTGCCGCTCAAGGTGCTGACGGTATCGGCCCCGCCCTGGCTGACGGTTTCCAGCGTCAGATACGCGCCGGCAACCGGCCGTCCGCCGCTCGCCTGGCGCAGCACGCCCCACAACAGCGTGCTGCCGGGCGGTAAGGCCATCTCCGGCGACGGACGCATGGCCAGATCGAGCAGCCGCGGTCCGGGACTGCCGGCGGGCGGCGTACCGCCTGCTTCGAGCGCCTCGCGCACGCCGCGGCGATCGGGAACCACCGTCGACAGCGCCTGCGGCAGGAATCGCCGTGCCGGGTCGTCGACCTCGACGCGCCATTCACCGGGCGGCACGCGCAAAAAACCGTACAGACCGGTACTGACATGCCAGTGCGGACGTTCGCTGAAACCGGCGACGCGCACGCGCAGGCCGGCGATCGTCGCCAGCGCCGGCGGCGTGTCGTCGCCGAGATAACGCCGCGGCCGCACGGCCAGCACGCCGACGGCGGTCAGCCGCTCGGCACTGTGCTGCGCGGCCCAGTCGAGCGGGCGGTCGAGCCGCAGCGACATCAGCGGGCTGCCGGCACGCCGATCAGCGTGCGGCTATCGACGATCGACGGCTCGGGCAGATCGCGCGCCGCCAGCCGCGCCGTGCGCAGCACGTACGGCACCGACAACTGGTAAGGCGGTTCGAGGCTGTCCCACAGCCGCAGCATGTCTTCGGTGGACAGATGCGCCAGCGAGATGCGCAGAGCGTCTTCGCGCTCCCACGGATACGCCGGCGAGAGCAGCGAGCCGCTGAGCAACGCGTGCCGGTCGAGAATGTCCATGCAGCGGGCAAGCATGATCTGCTCGCCTTCCGCATCCTGGTTACCCCAGACGACGAGCAGATAATGCAGTTCGAGGCCGAGTGCCGCCCGGCGCGGTGCGTTGGCCGACAGCCGCGGCAGATCGACGTTGCGCCGCGTCTCGTCCACCTCGACCCGATAGAGATAGAGCACGACATGGTTGGTGATCGACGCCGTGAAGTTGCGGGTCGAAAACAAGGACACGGTATAGCCGTCCAGCCCTCCCTCCGCGATCAGGCGGTCTTCGAGCAAACGTCTGAGACTGGCACTGGCACCGGCGATGAACATCCCATTCTCTCCCAAGAAGCGATGTGAGCAAACAGCTTGCAGTCGATGGCCACGCACTGACGACGTCGCGGCCGGCGGCAATCAGCCGCGATGGAGAGTGAATGCGAAAGACGAGACGAGTATGCAGAGTTCGGCCGACGGCTGTCAATCACCGTTAAACGATACTTTCCCGGCAAGCGCAGAAAACACAGCAGCGCGCAGCCAGCGAGAGCGCGCGAATCGATCGGCGAGGTGGCGAGCCGCGCGCAACGCCGCGCTTCGCCCGCACCGTCATTGCGGGCGCGTTTCCTCACGGCCGGCACCCTCGCCGGCAACCGCGTCGGCCGGCAGTGACGCGGCGGGCGTCTCACCGTCTGCCGACGAGGCAGATACCTCCGCAAGCGGCTGGGCGACGACCGCCTGCCCGGCCGTTTCGCCGACTGGCAAGGCAACCGCAGCCGCGGCGGCAGACTTCTGCTCGGCTTTCGACGGCGCTGTATTCGTAGGCAACGGCAAGCCGTCGGTCACGGTGCGCACGGCCGGCACCTGCCCGCTCAGCGCGACCGCGGGCGCGGGCGCGGCAGTCTCCGGCGGCGTCCGCCGGCCCTGCAGAGTGATGACGATCCGCCGGTCACGGACGCCGCTGCCGGCGAGCAGTTTGAAGCCGTTCGGCAACGCCACCCGCGCCGGCGCCACGCTGTCGCGATAAAGCTGCTCGAACTGGCTGACCAGCAGCACGTAATTGCGCGTTTCGGGATACGGCGGGATCTGATTCTTATATTGCCGGACCGCCCCTTCGCCGGCGTTGTACG
>CAYRXO010000046.1:0-20377 GCA_964428215.1 uncultured Candidatus Accumulibacter sp.
CGAACGCCCGCCACGCCGTTGCAGTTCGTAGGTGGCGGTGGTCGCCAGACGCGCACCGCTCATTCCCAGCGGATGGCCGATGGCGATCGCCCCGCCGTTGGGATTGACACGCGGATCGTCGTCGGACAAGCCCAGTTGCCGCAGCACGGCCAGACCCTGGGCAGCAAACGCTTCGTTCAGCTCGATCAGATCGAGCGCCTCGAGAGCGATACCCTGCCGGGCGAGCAACTTGCGCGTCGCCGGTGCCGGACCGATGCCCATGATCCGCGGCGCAACGCCTGCCACCGCGGTGGCGACGACGCGTGCTTTGGGAAGCAGTCCGTGGCGTGCCGCCGCCTGCTCGCTGGCGATGAGCAGCGCACAGGCACCGTCGTTGACTCCGGAGGCGTTGCCCGCCGTCACCGTGCCGTCCGGGCGGACGACACCTTTCAGCTCGGCAAGCGCTTCGAGGGTCACGTCCGGACGCGGATGCTCGTCGCGTGCGAACAGCTTCGCTTCACCCTTTTTCTGTGGAATTGCCACCGGAACGATTTCGTCAGCGAAGCGTCCGGCGGCGTCGGCCGCTGCCCAGCGCTGCTGGCTACGCCAGGCGAAGGCATCCTGATCGGCACGGCCGATGGCGAAATCGGTGGCGACGTTCTCCGCCGTCTCCGGCATCGAATCGACGCCGAAAGCGGCGCGCATCTTCGGATTGATGAAGCGCCAGCCGATCGTGGTATCGAAGATGTTCACGCTGCGCTGGAAGGCGCCGTCGGCCTTGCCCATGACGAACGGCGCCCGGGTCATGCTTTCGACGCCGCCGGCGATCAGCAGATCGGCTTCATTGCTGCGGATCGCGCGTGCCGCCTGGGCGATAGCATCGAGACCGGAACCGCACAGCCGGTTGAGCGTCGTGCCAGCCACCGCTTCCGGCAAACCGGCCAGCAATGCCGCCATGCGCGCCACGTCGCGGTTGTCTTCGCCGGCCTGATTGGCGCAGCCATAGATGACGTCGTCCACCTGATCCCATTGCACGCCGGGATTGCGTTCGACGAGCGCCCGGATCGGCAATGCCGCCAGATCGTCGGTGCGCACCACCGCCAACGAACCGCCATAGCGGCCGATCGGCGTGCGCACGGCATCGCAAATGAAGGCTTCAGACATTCGTCAGCCTCTTGTCGATCACCCGCTTGGCCTTGCCAACCAGCGTACGTTCTATCGAGTTCGTCGGCATGACGCTGACCTTGGTCGACACCCCGATCAGCGCCTTGATCGCCTGTTGCAGACGCTGACCGATCTGTTTGCTTTCCTCGGCAGAAGTGTGCGCCGCAACACCGGGTTGCAATTCGCACATCACCTCCATCTGATCCATCAGGCCATCGCGGCTGACGACGATCTGATACTGCCCGGAAAGCTTGTCGTCGCGCAGGATCAGTTCCTCGATCTGTGTCGGGAAGACATTGACCCCACGGATGATCAGCATGTCGTCCGAGCGACCGACGATCTTCGCCAGACGGCGGAACGAACGCGAGGTCGGCGGCAGCAGCCGGGTCAGATCGCGCGTGCGGTAACGGATGACCGGAAACGCTTCCTTGGTCAGCGAAGTGAATACCAGCTCGCCCTCTTCGCCGTCGGCGCAGACCCTGCCGGTTTCCGGATCGACGATTTCGGGATAGAAATGGTCTTCCCAGATCACCGGTCCATCCTTGCTCTCGATGCATTCGCTGGCCACGCCGGGACCGATGACTTCCGACAAGCCGTAGATATCGACCGCGTCGAGCCCCATTTTGGACTCGATTTCACGCCGCATCTCGTTGGTCCACGGTTCAGCACCGAAGATGCCCACTTTCAGCGAACTATCGCGGCCGTCCAGACCCAGGCGGGCGAATTCTTCGGCGATGACCAGCATGTACGACGGCGTGACCATGATGATATCGGGCTTGAAATCGCGGATGATCTGCACCTGTTTCTCGGTGTTGCCGCCAGACATCGGAACGACCGTGCAGCCAAGTCTTTCGGCCCCGTAATGCGCGCCGAGGCCACCGGTGAATAGACCGTAACCGTAAGTAACATGCACGATGTCGCCCGGCCGGCCACCGGCGGCACGGATCGAACGCGCGACGACGTTGGCCCACATATCGATGTCGTTCTGCGTGTAGCCGACGACCACCGGCTTGCCGGTCGTCCCTGAGGAAGCATGCACGCGCACCACTTTTTCACGCGGTACGGCAAACAGGCCGAAAGGATAGTTTTCGCGCAGATCGGCCTTGCCGCTGAAAGGAAACTTCGCCAGATCCTCCAGTGTTTTCAGGTCATCCGGATGCACGCCGGCGGCGGCGAAAGTCTTTCGATAATGCGGCACGTTGTCATACGCATGCTTGACAGACCATTTCAGACGCTGCAGTTGCAAAGCGGCGATCTCATCGCGGCTGGCGGTTTCGATCGGCTCCAGTTCGCCCGGCTGGGGTTGTTTGCTGGTCATAATTGCCTCCTCAAAAGGGGTCTAGGTGAACGACTTCTTGTTTTGCGGTTGCTGTTCTCCAGGCTGGCCATCACGCGATGCGCAATGATTTTTATATTTTTTGATTTTTGCGATAAATGCTGTTCACTGGAATGGCTAAACTGCGTTTGGTGTTGATGCTGACAGTGGGTCCCGTGGTAGGTGTGTCGGAGAACGGGATGCAAGACTCCCGGCCCATGGCAAGCGGTGTCCGGCTTTCAGCCGCCGGGCACTGTTTGCATCGGGTTGTCTTCCGGTGATATTTGCGGACACCAGAAACGTCTTGCTTCGGCTTGGACATTCCATCCACCTTCAAGGACTCTCACCTGCTTGTTACGGTTTGTCGGCCGGACAGGAGTTGGGCAAACGACATACTGCTCGCCAAAAAGCAATGGACGACAAGTGACAAGGCTCCACGTTGCGGCAGGACTCTTGCTCGCCATGTGCCGCTTGATTTCACTACCAGCTTTCTGTACGAACTACGGAGCCGGGTTGCTGCAACCGCTGCTCGTCAACTCCCAGCGGCGTACCAGGCTTACTCGCCGCGGTAACGTGGTGCGCGCTTCTCCATGAAGGCGCTGACCCCTTCACGGTAGTCGTCGCTGTTGCCGAGTTCACGCATGAAATCGCGTTCGAGGTCGAGTTGCTGCTCCAGCGTATGCAAACGGCCAGCGCGCATCGCCTGCCGCGTGCGCACCAGCGCCTTGGTCGGCGCCAGCGCCAGTTGCGCGGCCAACTGGTCGATCGTCGCCGTAAAGTCGGCATCGTCGACGCAGGACCAGATCAACCCCCAGGCAGCCGCCTGTTCAGCGGAAAGTTTATCGCCGAGCAGCGCCAGCCCCATGGCCCGGGCAACGCCGATCCGTTGTGGCAGAACATAGGTGCCGCCGGTATCAGGAATCAGCCCGATCTTGCTGAACGACTGGATGAACGAGGCAGAACGGCTGGCGATCACCAGATCGCAGGCCAGCGCCAGATTGGCACCAGCACCGGCAGCAACGCCATTGACCGCGCAGAGGGTCGGCATCGGCAGATTCTGCAGCGCCAGAACCAGCGGCTTGTAGTTGTTTTCAACGCTGGCGCCCAGATCAACCGGCGCCTCGCCGGGCAGGACACTGCGATCGGCCAGATCCTGGCCGGCACAGAAACCGCGCCCGGCGCCGCTGAGGACGAAAACGCGCGCCGATTTATCCTGCGCCAGTTGCGCAAAAGCGGCACGCACTTCCGCGTGCATCTGCTCGGTAAAACTGTTCAGCCGGTCGGGACGATTGAGCGTCAGCCGCGCAACACCGTCGGTCACCGAAAAAATGATGGTTTCGAAAGCCATGGTTACCCCTTGAAAGACTCCGTTCCATTGACAGGAAGCGCGCTCAGGTCGTCAGCCGCAACTCTCGCCAGAAAATCAGACACAGCATCCATTTCACTTGCCTGACGATTGGCAGATACGCCCCCCCTCACGCATGAAAACGGACGAACGACGCACGTCCGTCCGCCAGCGCGGTACGCTCAGACGTGATAGCGCCTTTGCACGACCCGGAAACGATTGGCGACGAACGCTGCATCGGCATAACACGTGGTCGCCGCCGGATTGCCGCCGGTCGCGTGGTAATCGGAAAACGCCGCCGACTGATTGACATAAATGGCACCGGTCAGATTGATCGACAAAGCCACCTTGACGCGGCATGTCGCCGCCGTAACCGCATTGATGATTTCCGGCTTGGTCGAATACACGCCGACGGTCAGGGCACCATGGTCACGCACCAGGCGCTCCGACAACGCTACGGCAGCCGCCGCATCCGCCGCGCGCACGACGAAGCTGATCGGTCCGAAGCGCTCCTGCATGAAGGCGTTTTCATCCGATGCGTCGCATTTGAGGACGATCGGCGTACGCACTTCGGCGTTCGGAAACTCGGAATGATCGATCTTGCGCGAATCGACGACCACCTCGCCGAGCGTCGCCGCCTTGGCAATGCGCGCCAGCGTGTCCGGCGACTGGATCGCGCCGAGCACGGCCGTGGCCACTTCGGGTTTGGCGAGCAGCGCGCTGACCGCGGCACCGAGGTCAGCGGCGACCTGATCGTAGCTCTTGTGACCTTCGTCGCTGTCGATGCCGTCTGCCGGGACGATGATCGCCTGCGTGGTGGTACACATCTGTCCGGAATAGAGCGACAGGGTGAAAGCCAGATTTCTGAGCATCGCCTTGTAGGCGTCGGTCGATTCGATGATCACGTTGTTGACGCCGGCCAGTTCGGCGTAGATCTGCGCCTGACGACAGTTTTCGCTCAGCCAGTTGCCGAAGGCATTGCCGCCGGTGAAATCGATCGATTTGACGGCCGGATGTGTCGCCAGAGTCTGCGTGACACTGCGTTTCTCGGTAACCGCCAGCGTCAACAGATTGGCGTCGATACCGTTCTCGGCCAGCACGGCGCGGACGATGTCCACCGAAATCGCCGCCGGCAGAATGGCATTCTCATGCGGTTTGACGATGACCGCATTGCCGGTGACCAGCGCGGCGAACAATCCGGGATAGGTGTTCCAGGTCGGGAAGGTGCCGCAGCCGATGACCAGCGCAACGCCGTTACCGACAATTTCGTAGTGCTTGCGCAGCACCAGCGGCGGATTTTTGCCTTGCGGTTTTTCCCAAGTCGTCTCGGCGGGAACAAAAGACATCTCGCGCCAGGCATAGGCCACGGCTTCCAGCCCACGATCCTGAGCATGCGGACCACCCGCCTGGAAAGCCATCATCCACCCTTGTCCGGTGGTGAGCATCACCGCCTGCGCAATCTCGAAACTGCGCTGATTGATGCGCTGCAAGGCTTCCAGACAGATACCGACACGACCTTCGGGACCGATTTTCTGCCACGCCGGCATCGCAGCCAGACCGGCATCGATCAGCGCCTGTGGATCGCATTCCGGATAGCTGACGCCGAGATCGACGCCATACGGTGAGCGTTCGCACGCCACGCTACCGACGCGGCCCGGCATGTCGAGAACGAATTCCCTGCCTCGCAAGGCCTCGACGGCCGCCTGACCGTCCGCCATCGCGGTTTCACCATAGACCTTCGGGCTCGGCATTTCGGAGTATGGCGACCAGTAACCGCGGTTGCGGATGGCTTCGAGAGCGGCATCCAGCGTTGCGCGATGCTTTTCAAACAAGGGGTGGGACATAAATCCTCCGCATGATTATGACATAATCACCCCGTCGCCGGCTGCTCGATCAGGGCGAAGCTCAGACAAAAACAGGTACGACGGAAACGTTACAAAGAAGCCGTAGGTCTGTCAACGCCTTGTATCGGTATGAAATCTCACCTATGCGAGGCTTTCACGTCAATTCCGGCAACGATCGGCCAAAAATTGAAAACGATGCCAGCAATCGCGTTGTTAGCGCAAGGGCAATCTTTCGCAGCCAAGCGCCGCTCTCCGCCGACAACCAGGAACCAGCGCCATTCGTGATACATGATTTGTTGACACATGTTAAATTTTTGTAACATTATTTCGCCATACGGCGAATCAGTAAATTTATTTCCAGACGGGAAACAGCTGAGATATCAGCCGACGATCGACCGGACGGATCGCCGTTACCAGCCGCGGAGCGGGTCGCTTCGCGTTCTGCACAATTTCTTTTCCGTCACGCACCATGCAGCGCGGCGGCAACTCGCCACTCAACCGAGAGGAAAGATTGATGTCCAAACACGAACGCATCGCCGGCACAATGGAACTGCCGACGCCCACCGAGCAGCCGAATATTTTTCCGCTGAGTTGGCCAGCCAAGACCAAGAAGCTTGAAGATATCTGGGATTCCTCTTTGCGCGAGGCCTGGGACCCGAAAAAGCTGCCCTGGCAAACCCTGGATCTCTCCAAATACACCTGGGAACAGCGCGAAGCCATCGCTTACTGGTGGACGATTCTCTCCGTCTTCGATGCCTCCGCGCCTCCTGTTTTCGCGGCTGCGCTGATCAAGACGTATGAAGCGCATGAAGAAGAAGCCGTCAGACGCTGCTTTTTCTCGGTGACCCGCGACGAGCAGAATCACGAACAGTTGTGCGGCACGGCGATCACCCGCCTGCTCGAGCACCCGGACGTGCTGACCTATGTGCCGAAAACGGAAATCGGCCGCAAAGTGCAGAAAAACGCCCACTGGCTGTATTACAACGGTTCCCGTTACTGGGAAGGCTACAAGACGGCCGTACCGAAATACAGCCTGGCGGTACTGTTCAGTTCCTTCCTGATGGGCGAGATCGCTGCGGCGACCATCTTCCATCAAATGGCCGCGCACTGCGTCGAACCCGTCTTCAAGGAAGCTTTCCGTAACGTCGGCCGCGACGAGGGCCGGCATATGGCGATCTGCATGTCGCTGATGGAACGCGATTATCCGAAGCTCGACCTCGCCGATCGGCCCTTGATCACCAAGCAGATCCGCGCCGGCTTCCTTTTCCTGTCCGGCGTGCTCTTCGAACCGCCAGAGGCGTTCTGGGACATTCCGGCCGATTTCATCGCCAATCAGCGCGAAGCGGAAGCCATCGCCCGCGCCGCCGGATTCCACATTCCGGAATACGAGGTCAAGAAGGACAACTGGCGCAATGCCATGCTCAATCTGAAGGGCGTGCTCGACAAATTCGACATTCCGTTCCCGGCGATTCCCGAAGTCGGCATCACCGGCGAAGAAATCCGCGATGTCGACATGGAAGACATTATCCCGGTATTCTAATCGCCGGGTTGTTTGAGGGGACGGCTCGCCCGCGGGCCGTCTTTCGTTTTTCCATCGATCGCGTGAGTGGCCATGAAACATATTCGTTTGCATCCTTCGGGGCACATCGTCGAATGCCAGGAAGGCAGCGCCGTTCTGGAAGCGTTGGAGGCGGCAGGATACGCCTTGCCCAATAACTGTCGCGCCGGCGCCTGCGGCGAATGCAAGGTCAAGGTACTGAGCGGCACCTTCGACCAGGGCTTCGTGCTCGACATGGCGCTGTCGCAACAGGAGCGTCACGAAGGCTACGGGCTGATGTGCATGGCCAAGCCGATTTCCGACGAACTGGTCATCGACTGGGGCACCGAGGATGCGCAACCGAAGCTATTCCCACCGCGCGAAAACCAGGAATTCATCGTCGTCGACCGCTTCATGCGCACGCCGCGGATCATGGAATTGCGCTTGCGCCCGCTGGGAACTCCGATGCGTTATTGGCCGGGACAGTATCTGATGCTCGGCGATGTGCAAGCCGGCATTCCTCCACGCTGTTACTCGATCGCCAACGCACCGCGTTCCGACGGTGAAATCACCTTGCAGATCACCCGCGTCGATGACGGCCAGACCAGCGCTTGGGTGCACCAGCATCTGAAAGTAGGTAACGCCATCAAGCTGTCAGGCCCCTACGGCACCTTCATCGGCGACCCATCGGTCGACGCGCCAGTGCTATGCATTGCTGCCGGTTCCGGACTGGCACCGGTCCTCGCCTTGGCCGACGCCGCTTTGCGCCGCGGTTACAGTCAACCGGTGACCCTGCTCTTCTCGGCACGCACCAGCGCCGACTTGTACGACTCGGGTCTGATGGCCTGGTGGCAGGCCAAACACCCCGCCTTCCGTTATCTGTATACCCTGACCCGCGAAGCGCATGACGGATTGACCGGCCGAGTACCGACGATCCTGCCGACCTTGTTCAACGACCTGTCTGAGTTCTCGATTTTCATCGCTGGCAGTCCGGAATTCGTCGATGACTGCATCGTCGCGGTCAAGGCTCTTGGTGCCAAGCAGAAAATGATCCACAGCGAAGGCTACTACCCGCAACAACGGCCGATCACCGCACCGGCCAGCCATATGGTCTCGCTGCAGAGCAACGAACATTAAGTGCCGAGCACGCATGCAGTGACGCCGGACAGGGATCTGCACGCGCAGGCCCCGCAGATTGGCGACTCGGCGACACTATTCATGGCAGCAAATCATCCTGCCCTAGTTGCTCGCGACGCCGGGAAGTCGTCAGTCAGATTGCGCGCAAGAAAACCGGGCCGGCGTAACGCGTGCAACCGTTGGACGGCCTTAAGGAAAATTCATCCGGATCAAGGCATTAAACCTTTCTCAACCAAGGAACTGTGGATACATTACCCCGCGATGGGGAAAGACCTTACCGATTCATCAATCAGGCGCATTGTCTCTGACGAAATCATGCAACCCGATAGCGCACTGGGAGGGACGCCTATGTAATCAGCGACGAAACCTTTTGATCGGCTGGAAACCATCATCAATCAACTTAGTGAGGCACGAATCCGCGTTTAAAGACCCCAACTCAAAGAGGAGACAAGAGTCAAATGTCCACCGACACCACCTTTGGAAAAATTATTAACCATCCGCAATACGCCGAGCTGGTCAGACGTCGCAAACGTCTGGCCTGGTTACTCGCTGGAAGCACGCTGGGCGTATTTTTCTCATTTGTTCTGATCATCGCCTTCAGCCCGAAAATTCTGGCCATACCGGTTTCCGCGACCGGCGTGACGACGATCGCCGTGCCAATCGGCGTCGCCATGATTTTCTTCTTCTGGATCCTGACCGGAATTTACGTCCGCCGGGCCAGCCGTGATTTTGACGGATTGACCGACCAGATCGTCCGGGAGGCACTGAAATGAAAGAACTGCCTCGCAAATTCATCGCTGGCGCACTGCTGGTCGCCTGCACCGGCCTGGCTTTTGCCGCTCCGGAAAGCAAAGGGCAAACGGCCAATATTCCGGCCATTGCCATGTTCCTGCTTTTCGTCGGCATCACCCTCGGTATCACGTACTGGGCTGCCAAACGGACCAAGACGGCTTCCGACTACTACGCTGCCGGCGGGGGCATCACCGGCACGCAGAACGGTTTCGCCATTGCCGGTGACCTGCTGTCGGCTGCCACCCTGCTCGGTATCAGCAGCCTGATTTTCGCCAAAGGTTATGACGGCTTCTTGTACTGCCTCTGTCTGATCGTCGCATTCCCGATGATTCTCTTCATCATGGCCGAGCGCTTGCGCAATCTGGGCAAGTACACCTTTGCCGACGTCACCTCGTTCCGGCTTTCTCAACGGCCGGTACGGACGACGGCAGCCATCAGTTCGCTGACGGTGGTGATTTTCTACCTCATCGCCCAGATGGTCGGCGCCGGACAGGTGATCAAGCTGCTGTTCGGCATCGAGTACTGGATTGCCGTCGTCATCGTCGGCGTGCTGATGGTTATTTATGTCACTTTCGGCGGCATGCTGGCGACGACCTGGGTGCAGATCGTCAAGGCCGTGCTGCTCATCACCGGTGGCACGATCATGGCCTTGCTGGCTTTCGCCCAATTCGGCTTCAGCTTCGAAACGCTGGCCAGCAAAGCGGTGGCCGTGCATAAGGACGGCATCAAGATCCTGGCGCCCGGCGTGATGTTTGCCGACCCGGTTTCGGCGGTTTCGCTGGCTCTCGGCATGGTCTTCGGTACCGCCGGTCTGCCGCATATCCTGATGCGCTTCTTCACCGTGCCGAATGCCGTCGAATCGCGCAAGAGCGCTTTCGTCGCCACCGGCCTGATGGGCTTCTTCTTCCTGATGATCGGCCTGATCGGTCTGTCAGCGGTGGTACTGGTTGGTACCAATCCGCAGTACTTCGAAGGTGGAACCATTGGTGGCAAACTGATCGGTGGTGGCAACATGCCCTCCATGCACCTGGCGCATGCCGTCGGTGGCAATCTGCTGCTCGGCTTCATGGCCGCCGTCGCCTTCGCGACCATCCTGGCGGTCGTTTCGGGTCTGGCACTGGCCGGCGCGTCGGCGATTTCGCACGACATCTACGCCAACGCCATCATGCGCGGAACGGCTACCGAGCAGCAGGAGATTCGCGTCTCGAAAACCGCTTCGCTCGGACTCGGCATCCTGGCGGTGATCCTCGGCATCCTGTTCGAGAAACACAATCTGGCCTTCCTGTCCGGTTTGACGCTCGGCATCGCCGCTTCGGCCAACTTCCCAGTGCTGATCCTCTCGATGTACTGGAAAGGTCTGACCACGCGCGGCGCGGTTCTCGGCGGTCTGGCCGGCCTGATCTCGGCATTGGCATTGGTCGTCTGCTCGAAAGCGGTCTGGGTAACCGTGCTCGGCAACCCGACCGCTCTCTTTCCGTACGAGCAACCGGCGCTGTTCTCTATGCCGCTGGCTTTCTTCATCGCCTGGCTGGCGTCGGTACTCGACAACAGCGAATCCGCTGCTCGCGAACGTGACGCCTTTGAAGCGCAAGACGTACTGGCCGAAACCGGCTACTACCGGAACCCGCTCGCACAACATTGATTTGCTTTCGGCAATAAAGCACCGGTCAGGCGATGGCCGGTGCCTTTCTTGTTTGCGGTTAAAGAAAGTGCTCGAAAAATAGCGGAGCAGCGAATCCGCGGAAGGGCGTGGCCCATGCACTGCCGATTTCCGGGCTTCACGCTGCCCGGCTTCAAGGCCCTCGAGAAACGTAGGCGCTGCGTTTGTGCCCTAACCCGCCGAATACATGCGCTGTTCATCCAGTGGGTGTGACAGGCCGAGCGTGAGACTTGCCCGCTCCTATCCCGATCGGGTTGCTTCATGATGAAAATGCGAGCGCTGATCGCTGCCTGGATATTTCCACTTCAAATAGCTTTTCAGGGAACGCGCCTTCGGAGTGAGAAGAGGCGTCAAACGCTCGCTGTGTCAGTCGCCGGGCAATTTTCAAGTCGATTCATGCCATTGCAATCGAGCCGTGCGCATGAGATTCGGCCGATGCTGTTCCTGTATCCTGCAGGAAAGTAAAAGGAAGCACATCACCGCTCGGCCTTGCCAGAGAAATTCCGTTCAGGGACAATCAGCAAGGGCCTGATTCACCGATTTGTCATCATTTTCCTTTCGGAGAGAAATCATCATGTTGCACCGCAACTATCCGCATCTGCTCGCGCCGCTCGACCTCGGCTTCACCACCTTGCCCAATCGCGTACTGATGGGTTCGATGCATACCGGGCTGGAGGAAATGCCGAAAGGGTTTGTCCGTCTGGCGGCCTTTTACGCCGAACGCGCACGCGGCGGGGTCGGGCTGATCGTCACCGGCGGCATCGCGCCGAACCAGGACGGAGTGATCGCCACCGGTGCAGCGGTGCTGGAGAACGAAGCGCAGGTCGAAAAGCAGCGGCTGATCACCGATGCCGTGCATCAGGCCGGCGGCCGGATCGCCATGCAGATTCTGCACACCGGCCGCTACGCCTACCATCGCGGCGCGGTAGCACCGTCGGCCTTGCAGGCGCCGATTTCGCCGATCGTCCCGCGCGAACTGAGCGAGGAGGAGATCGAGAAGACGCTCGCCGATTACGCACGCTGTGCGACGCTGGCGCAAATGGCCGGTTACGATGGCGTCGAAGTGATGGGTTCCGAGGGTTACCTGATCAATCAGTTCATCGCTCAGCAGACCAATGCGCGTAGCGACCGCTGGGGAGGCTGCTTCGAAAACCGTTGTCGTTTCGCCGTCGAAAGCGTTGCGCGTGTCCGTCAGGCAACGGGGCCGAATTTCATCCTCATCTTCCGTCTGTCGATGCTCGATCTGGTCGAAGGTGGCAGCGACTGGGACGAAATCGTCGCTCTGGCGAAAGCGGTCGAAGCCGCCGGCGCGACGATGATCAATACCGGCATTGGCTGGCACGAGGCGCGTATCCCGACCATCGCCACGATGGTGCCGCGCGCCGCTTTTACCTGGGTGACGCAGCGGCTGATGGGGCAGGTGCGCATCCCGCTGATCACCACCAACCGCATCAACACCCCGGCGGTCGCCGAGGAAGTGCTCGCCTCCGGGTGTGCCGACATGGTGTCGATGGCACGACCGTTTCTCGCCGACGCCGATTTTGTCCACAAGGCGGCGGACGGCCGCGCCGACGAGATCAACACCTGCATCGCCTGCAATCAGGCCTGCCTCGACGAAATCTTCGCCGGGCGGCCGAGCACCTGCCTGGTCAATCCGCGCGCCTGCCGTGAAAGCGAACTATTGATCGAAAAAGCGGCACGACCGTTGCGTATCGCCGTCGTCGGCGCCGGACCGGCCGGAATGGCCTGCGCGGCCACCGCCGCCGAACGTGGTCACACGGTGACGCTGTTTGAGGCGGCGGCGGAAATCGGCGGTCAGTTCAAACTGGCCCGGCAGATTCCGGGCAAGGAGGAATTTGCCGAAACCCTGCGTTATTTCGACCATCGCCTGCGTCGCCTGGGTGTGCACGTCGAACTCGGTCAGCGCTGCGCCCTCGCCGACCTGAGCGGCGGTCGCTTCGACCATGTCGTTCTGGCAACTGGCATCGTCCCACGCCAAGCGATACTGGCAGGTCTAGAGCACGAAAAAGTGATGTCCTATATCGATCTGATCGAAGGTTACCGCGTAGCCGGTGTGCGGGTGGCGATCGTCGGTGCCGGCGGTATCGGTTTTGACGTCGCCGAATTTCTGACGCACACGGCTGACGACCGTGACGAACTCGAGCGCTATCAGAGCGAATGGGGAATCGACCCGAGCTACCGCCAGCGCGGCGGTTTGAAGACGCCGACCCGCCCCAATGTTCCCCGTCAGGTATGGTTGTTGCAGCGCAAAACGAGCAAAGTGGGCGACGGACTGGCGAAAACCACCGGCTGGGCACGGCGGACCTTGCTCAAGCAGCGCGGTGTCCAGATGCTATCCGGAGTCAGCTACCAGCGAGTCGACGACGACGGTCTGCATGTCAGCATCAATGGTCAAGCGCAGTGCCTGCCGGTCGATCACGTGATCATCTGTGCCGGTCAGGAACCCTGTCGGGATCTGGAAGCCGGTCTGAGCGCGGCCCATATCCCGTTTTCGTTGATCGGTGGCGCCGATGTGGCGCACGAACTCGACGCCAAACGGGCCATCGAGCAGGGAACGCGACTGGCCATAAGCCTCTGATGGCATCTGCTGGAACGGCAAACAACATCCGCTCTTGCTCGGCCGAAACACTGGCCTGACCGATGCTCTACGGTAAGGACTTTTCTGTCTCCTTACCGTTTGAGACGCTGCGCCCGTTATCTTCAGCACAGGAGAGGCGCAGAATCAATCGCCGCGCGGGATAAAGCTCCGGGTGCACGGCGCGCCATCCGCGAGACCTATCGATCGATGCTCGCGGAGCGAGCACCGCGATTCGCCCGCGCAGTGCTTTAGGCAGCGTCTCCCGGGAGAACGCGGCGCAACCGCTGCAGTACGCGGATCATTCACCTCAATTCACCTCATGCGCTCTCTCTGCCGGCCTCTGCGTACAACCAGTTGCGGGCTTCGAGTTCGTCGGTGAAGACGCGCGTTTCGGCGCTGACGAAAATCTGTGTCAGCCAAGCGCTCCAGGCGACCCACTGACTTTCGGTGATCACCGCGATGCGGCTGAAATCGTTCGCGTGCGCGCGGGCGAAGGCAATATCTTCCCAGGCGACGTCGAGGGTGAAATCGGCCATTTCACGCAGATTGAAAAGCAGACCGACCTGATCCCCCGTTTGTAACAGCTCATTGACCGCCGTTTCGAATTCCAGATAGTCGGCCAGAGTGAATTCCGCGTAAACCGTCACGTTCAACTGCAGTGACTCTTTTTCGATCACGATCATGGCAGGCTCCTGTCACTGAGAGTGAAGTAATCAAAACGTCTACGAGCGGTCGGGTGCCAAGCGTGGTGGAAAATCGACGCAGATCGGCAATTCCGGCCGTTGAGTGAAAGTCTTCAAGCTCCTCTCGTCCCTGGCGGGTGAGGGTCGAGAAAAAGAGAACGGACCAAGCTTTCGTTCTCTACGGTGCTGGCAATAAAACCATGCTGTCAGCCTTCATTTCAACGTCAAGTTTATCATCTGAGCCAGGACAGAGAGGGGACGCTGCTCAGGATCTGTGAGTCAGCGCAAAATTCATGCAGCAGTGGCCGTTTCAGCAAACGGCTAAGGAAACGCAGAACCATTCACGTGCCGCGAGAATTCGGCTGCGTTTCCATGCAGGATTCTTTTCAATCGCCTTTCTTCCAGCGCGCAATGATTCGGTAAATCCCAAAAGCTATCAGCATGACACCCATTGAGCCGACGAGATAGAAATTCATCGGTTGTCCATTAGCGACAATTATCCGTGTCAGGTATAGCCACACCAGTCCGGCAACAAGAGTGGCGTAACCCACATTGGCTTCATCGTGCCAAGGTGATTTTTTGCGGGACTTTCCGATAAGCTGGGTCGCATAATCTTCCGGACAGCCGGCATTGCGCAATTCAGCCAGGATGGCTGCCTCGTTGGAGCCTTTTCCAGACCTTTGGCGACTTTCGCTTTCCAGACGGCAACGGCCAGAAAAGTGATCTTTCTGCCCGACGGATTGACTTTCGCTGCCTGTCGGCCCGTACTTTGCAGGCGCAGCAGCGCTTGGCCAGCCTGGTCATGCCCCGCTACGGCAGCTCGTTGATAGTATTCCACGGTTTGATCGATATTGGCCGGACGGCCGAGACCCGCCTCATGCAGCATTCCCAGACCGTAGAGACCGCCCGGATTTCCCGATTGAGCGGCCTGCTCCCAGGCGGCACGTGCGCGCTGATAATCTTGTTGGCGAAACCACAACAATCCTTCTTCGGTTTTGCTCATCGGGTTCAGGTGCGCCAGGCGCGAATCAGGTTCATAACGGCTGCCGGCCAAGCCCTGTGTGGCCGGCAGCGACTGGTCGGTCATTTGTCGATCACCCGAGCGGTACGGGGAATCGTCAGCGTTTTCCGACGCACGCAGCTCATCGACTGCCGCGGCAGCAATGGGTGCGAATTTTTCTGGTGCGGCGAGAGGCGTCTCATCGAGCTGGGCGACAGGATAAGCGGCTGTTCCTGTTCGCACCGGCGTGCCTCGAGATTGTCCCGCTCATTCTCGTCCAGATGGGTGGTCCAGAGTCCGGAAGGCTCGAAGGAATCGATGCCGGCAAAGAACCCTTCCTCAATGACGGGCAGATAGCTGTCGGCAACGGAAGATTCCAGCACCCGTGGTGAGAAAAGCGCCAGTCCGCCTGCCTTGGCCGCGTGACGATAAGGTACGGCGATCGACAATCTCAAGTCCGCAGCGTGCCAGCGTCCTACACAGACCACGGCATCGGTGCGAAAGGAAGGAAGATTGATGTAGCCATCGTAAGCAAGGACGCTGCCAACGACCCCGCGATCGGGGACGTCCAGACGCTTTTGGCAGCTCGCAAAGGCCTCATCCGGTGACATGAACAAAGTGCTGACGATCAGACGCTGTCCGTCAGCCGCTTCCTGCATGAGGCGTGCTTCCAGTGCATCGCCACTATCGAGTCTGGTACGACAGGCACAAGCGACTTGACAGCCGATCAGCATTGCCAGACGACGCAGCATATTCTTACGATCGTCCGGCCGATCGGCCGCTAAGTAGTCAAGCAAAAATAACTCGAATTGTTAGCTATTCGTAAAAGCGTGTGGGCGCCGGATGTTGCTCCAGGTCGCGCATCTTGACGAAATATCGCAAAAGCGTGTTGCTTTGCGCTCTGTCGCGGAGTAGAATGAAGACTTACAAATCGCAAAATCGTGTTGGAGAGTCGTCATGAGCACTGCATCCCCCATCGCCGAAACGGCACGTCTTGAGACGGCCACCGAAACGCTCGCCGAGTACATCGGGTACTTGAGCAGTGAGATCGACTCGGAGCAAGAGAAGGTTGCCCCGAACGCTGAGCGCATCACGACACTTGAACGCGAGTTGGGCATTGTTCTCGGTGAGCGCCGGGCGTTGACGCCGACCAATCGCGACATCATCAATCGGGCGTTGTACGTCTATGCGCCGATGCTGAAACCGACGCACGCCTGACCATGACAGATCGCCAGTTCCCGCTGACGGCTGCGAAGCACGCTGCCATTTACCGAAAGATCGAAGATCATCATTTCAGCGGGACGACTCCGCAGGATAAGCCGAGAGCCATCATTCTTGGCGGACAGCCCGGCGCAGGAAAAAGTGGCTTACTGGAGGCAAGCAAGCAGGACTTTCCCGGTGGAAACGTAGTTGCGATCAATGGCGATGAGCTGCGCTACTACCATCCGCAGTACAGGGAAATCCAGAAGGCAGATGAACGACATTTCGCTGAGTTGACCGATCCCCACGCAAGAAAGTGGAGGAAAGCCTTGGCGAGCATCTCCAAACGCCCGAAAGCGTGGCCGAGGCACTTTGCAAGCACAGCCCCGGCACCGTTTCACTGGCGGGCAAGGCAGTTGCATTTGATGCCATTAAGCAATTCCTACTTGAACAGTCGGCGCAACCCGACGTTGGACATGCTGGCGAGAGGTGTGAGCCATGAAGTTTCCCGGAGCCAAGCGCCGCCCTCCTTTCGTGACCCTGCCACGGCACAAGCGTAGCCATGAGCTCATTCGCCTCAAGGGCAAGATGCGCCGCGACGCGGCTGAGTACGGTGGTCGGTTCAGCAGCCGTCTCGTGCTGAATGAGCCGGGCCGTCCTGATCTGTACAACCAATGGTTCGACTTCTACTTTCCGGGCACGGATCGGTTCACGATCTGGAACGCCAGCTTCGTGACCGCCCGCAAGGCATTCTGGGACAAGGCCCATGACAACGCGCACACCCGCGGGGCTGCGATGCTGACACCGGAAGAACGAGAAGAAAACTCCAATTGGGAGTTCGTGCCCGCACAGCGCTCAAGCACTGGAAAAATCCTTTCCTACAAGCTGGCCGAGCGCGAAGAGATGCGCTTCGAGCAGTTTGATGGCCTGACCTTTCATGAGCAGTGGCAAAAACTGGAATCGGAGATCGCTTGCAACGAGCCTCCCACGATTCACGAATCCTTCAAACTCGACCGCAGCTACGTTTACGGCATCGGTTTGAAGATCGTGCTTGATGTGGATGTCATCAATCAGGCGTCCATCGAGGCCGCCATTGATCGCTTCATCGCCATCGGCGAAACCGATTGGGTATCGCCTGAGCCCGTGCCCCGTGACCGCTTGCCTGTCGTGAGTGAGCATGAGGCATTGTCGGCCATCAAGTTTCCAGCGGAATAAATTGGGGTGCCCCGTCAATGAAAACCAAGAAAAAGCCTCTTTTGCCGGTGGACATCAAGCTGCCTGAACGAGTGACGTTTGACGACGGAACTATGTTTGTCACGCTACGAACTCTCGACGAGCTTGAGCGTTTTTGGCAAGAGCATAAGGGCAAATTTGAGTTTGCTTGCGAAGGGAAGGGCTGGGACAACCCCATATTCTTACGGGAGTACGAGTGGGTCTTTGGCACTTCCAAGTCTGCGGTGGTGCGAAAAGTCATGCGCTGGAGCGAATCCGGCGTCGGCTGCGAATTCTATGATTGGGCGAAGAATGACCCGGCAATGCACCGCTGCTGGTTCAATGACCGAGAAGCGTACCGTGAATCTCAGATTGAAAAAGGTCTTTGGTCTGACGAGGATGAGGCGAATTACAAAGCGGATTGCATCAGCAAATCACCAAATACCTATCGTGGTTGGTGGCAGTTGAAAGATATTCCCGGTGGGTGCGACCCTTTGGACTGGTTCAATCCGTGCATTCATCATGAGGAGCTATTCGATCCCAACATGCCCATTGCTGAGGTGGAAAAGACGCTGCAAGAGCAAACATTCGACGACTGGAAACAGTCAGATGTCTATGAGATTGAATATCACGACCGAGAAAGCATAGAAGGTGCGATTGCTTATTGGTGCGAGGAGCGACTTGCCGGCCGAGGCTACTATGGCGAAGAAAATGAGACTGCGGCCGTCTCATGATGCTCAAGACAAGGCTGCAAGCCGACATTTCCTCTGGCGAGATCAATACAAAGCAGAAACTGCTTGAGCGCGCTGCACTGCTTGGCCTGAAAGTCACCAGAAACGGGCTTGATTATGTCGGTTTACTGGGGCCTGACGGGAAACGGTTTCGAGTTCGTTTCGGCTTCTCCGAC
Source organism: uncultured Candidatus Accumulibacter sp. (assembly GCA_964428215.1). GTDB lineage: Bacteria > Pseudomonadota > Gammaproteobacteria > Burkholderiales > Rhodocyclaceae > Accumulibacter. The sequence continues at coordinate 18,375 of CAYRXO010000046.1, forward strand.
GACAAGCAGTCTGTGAGCCCGAAATATCCTGCTGAAACAAGCGCTACCGCCAGCATCCGCCCACTCGGATACTGGATATACGCGCTGATAGCGCATAGCCATGATGGCAAGCGCAAAGCCTGCTACATCGGTCAGACGGTCAATCTCAAGCGTCGGTTTCGTGAGCATTTAAGGCGGCATCGCCCCGGCCATGCGTCATTCGCACTCATCGACTGGGCCGCTCGCGAGCAGGTTGAGGTTCGTGCGACCGTTCTGACTTGGGTTGATGGCGACCAGAGCTACGCATCACGCTTCGAGGGCTACTGGCTAAAGCTCGCAGTTGAAGCAGGCTTCGCCGCTCCCGACGCCCACAACTGGGGCCGCCTTCCCCTGCCAAGCGACCCAGTGGGTCAGCCCAACCGCTGGCCCGCTTCGGAAATTCTGACCGCCTCGCTGCCTCTGCCTGAGCTTGTGGAGCATGGCCGCACGCCGGTCGAATTGTTCGTTGCCAGTCCTGTGCCGTTCTGATGGCATCGAAGAAAGGAAACCATGCTCGGATACTGGATCGTCGTCTCGACACAAACCCCCGAAGAACGGGACGCCATCATTGCTCGCAAGAAGTTCGTTCTCGCGGAGTGGGAGACGGGCGTTGGTGGCATTCGCTGGCTGGAAAAGCTGGTCGAAGAAGGCAAGGCCACCAAGCTGCGCGGCGACGGCTATCCCAATCGCTACACCTCCACGGCAGACATCGTGTTGCCGCTCATCAGCGGAGACGCAATCAAGCCTGCCGATGATGGCATCTGGGTGTTCGGTATGGATGAGGGTGAAGAGTATGCGCAGCCTCCCGGCTGGATGGGCAAGGTGAACCTGCGACCTGAGCGCATCCGCGACTGCCCAACTGATGCTGCACTGACCATCGACGCATGGGATCAGTCGTAACTCCATTCAACAACCACAAGGGAAGCACTGATTTAATCGACCAGTGGGATTTCTGCAGAAATGAAATCAATTGGTTGCGTGGTAGATCGAAGTGAGAGAGCGATTAAATCAGCGCTTCCCAAGGGAAACTCATGAAGAAGAACATCGCCATCCTCAGCGTCGCCACCCTGACCGCTTGCGGCAGCAAGACCGACGCCAACGAAAAGAACTTCGGCGCGGCCATGACCCAGTATTTCGACAAGAAGGGTGATCTCTGCCTGAACACCAAACGCTGGCCGGTTGACCTGTCCGAGATGGACTTGCGCCTGCAAAAGACCATGCAGGCCGGGAGCGCCAACCAGATGGCTGCGCTCGAAGCGGCTGGCTTGGTTAAGGGCGAGGACACCGAGGTGGACATCATGGAGATCATGGGCAAGCCCACGGGCGGCAAGTCCAAGATCAAGCGCTACACCCTGACCGACGCGGCCAAGCCGTTCGCGCAGGAGAAGGAAGTTGCCTCCATCGGCCTCAACGGCAAGACCACCGAGAAGCAGACTGACCTGTGCTGGGGCAAGAAGGCGCTGGACAAGATCGTGAAGTGGGAAGGCCCGATGAAGTTCGGCGACTATCAAGAGGCAGGCATCACCTACACCTACAAGGTCAACAACCTCGCCGACTGGGCGAAGAAGCCCGAGGTGCAATCCGCCTTCCCGGTCGTGAAGAGCGTGCTCGATGGCGCGGGCAGCAAGGAATCCAAGCACGCCATCAAGCTGACCAGCCAAGGCTGAGAGGCCAAAGGACTGGACTGAGGAGACGATATGCCACGCATCGACCTCACAGTGCCCTTCGCTGAGAAGGATGATGCCAAGCGGTTTGGCGCACGCTGGGATGGTGAACGCAAGGTTTGGTATGTGCCAGACGGCGTAGACGTGAGTGCCTTCGGGCGGTGGTTGCCGAGCGAGCCGGACATCGGCGTTCGCTCAAGCAGCTATTTCATCGCCCAGTCCGCCAAGCCGTGCTGGAAGTGCAACGAACTCACAAGCGTCTATGGCTTCATCCTGCCTGCCGGGCACGAAACGCTGGAGCCTGACGAGGAGGATGATGAG
>CAYRXO010000047.1:0-20349 GCA_964428215.1 uncultured Candidatus Accumulibacter sp.
CCTCCTTCACCGCAGCCATCGAACGCTGTTTGCAGGATACCCACACCATTCACGCTAAGGCACTAAATTCCTTATTGAGCCTGAATTTCCAAACCCTCAAAAGGCTCAGTTGTGACCGCTCAAGGTATAGCCAAACAGAGCCATGTTGTCGCACCTCATCAATCATTGAACACGGTTTTATGCTGGCAAAGCACATCACAGCCGTCAATCACCAAACACGATTTATTATCAATGCTCATACTGCTTGACGACATGGGTTTTCAATCACGGAAATCGGATACCCGATTTATGAAATAAAAAATTCTTGCAGAGGTGTTCGAAAACCATATCGAAGCGCTCCGCATCATATTTTTTGACTTTGAACCCTTTTTGATCAACAAATTCCTGCAATGGAACTCCGAATAGCGTTAAATGGAGGTGGGCATGTATTTGTCATTTTTTTCGGTCGCCTCGAAAGCAAGCGTCACGTGAAGTGCCGTGACAACAACGTGTGTGCCAATCGTTGGCGGCCTACGGACGCGCTGCCAACAGCCGTGACGTCGCCACTCAAACCGTTTGTCGCGGTGGCGATTACACGCAGGCACAGATCGGCAAACACTTTGGCCACGGTCAGCAGGGTTGCAGACACGCGCCACGATGACCAATGATTTTCCAAAACAAGACCTGACTCTGAATAGGAAAGTGTTAAAACAAGACCTGACTCTAATTAAGCGTGCAGCCGGAAAGAAGCATGCTGCTGGCGAGGCAGGCGCCGATCCGGGTAAGCGGCAGGGGCGCGTCGCTGCACCGTCTCAGCAGGGCCCGTTTTCTCTTCCCACCGATCATTTTGTCCAAATGAACTACGGGGGAACACCGAACGATTGTCCGTCGATGGCGTTGATCTCCGGGCTCGTGCCTCAATCTGCCGAGTTGCCCTCGCACACGCTCAGCGACCATCGTGTTGAGATAAATCATCATCTTCTCGCGACGATTTCTTCACGAGCCCAGCCGAATGTAATTTGCTGTCGGAAAGCTCTTCAGCGCTGTCGCCGTTTCGGATCGAAGCGGACGATCGATCGGCCATCGGCGGTTTTTCTGGCTTCCGCTTTCCAGGCGTGGCCATAGACCACTTCGACGGTGGCCGGCCAACGTCCATCAGCAGCCAGTTGAGCATAGTTCTGTCGAGTCTGCGCCCAACTGAGCTTGCCGGTCAGCCCCGCTCGTCGTTCGCGCATGGCGCAGCCGGAGCCGCTACGGCGCAGGTCGGCGAGCAGGGCGTCGAAGTCGGGGTAGGTCAGGGTTACTACCTCGGCATCCATCACCGGATCGGCAAAACCGCATTCAACGAGCATGTCACCGTAATCGTGCATGTCGATGAAACGCTGGGTATGTATCCTTCCGTCGGCGAAGCTGCGGCGCAGCTCCTTGAGCGTATCGGGACCGACCGTCGAGAACATCAGCAGGCCGCCGGTTTCGAGCACGCGCAGCACTTCGCGGAATACGCTGCGCGGATCATCGACCCAGGGCAGCAGCAGGTTTGACCAGATCAACGTCGCCGATTGCGATCGGCAAGGCAGCGCACTGGCGTCAGCCGCCAGCAGGGAAGGGCGGCTGCCACGCAAGAAGGGCAGCAGCCAGCGCAGTCGCGATCCTTGTGCCCGGGCGATGCGCAGCATCGCGGGACTGAAATCGATTCCCAGCAGCGTTGCTTGCGGGTAACGTTGCTGCAATGCGGTCAGGCTGGCGCCGGTGCCGCAACCGAGGTCGATGACGCGAGTCGGCGACAGCCGCACATAATCGAGCCGTTCGAGCAGACGGGCGGCGATCTCGCGCTGCAGGACGGCCGCCTCGTCGTACGTACTGGCGGCGCGGGCGAAATTGCGTTGGACCTGGCGTCGGTCGAGAAAAGGTTCCGACGCCATCATGGCCGATCAGATCGGTCGCAGACCGAGCTTGGCGAACAGAGCTTCGTCGCGGTCGGCTTCCGGATTGCCGGTGGTCAGCAGCTTGTCGCCGTAGAAAATCGAATTGGCACCCGCCAGGAAGCACAAGGCCTGCACTTCTTCCGACATCTCCTGCCGGCCGGCGGAAAGGCGCACGAAACTGGTCGGCATGGTGATGCGTGCGGTGGCGATCGTACGCACGAATTCGAAATGGTCGATCGGCGGCACTTTGGCCAGCGGCGTGCCGGGAATAGCCACCAGATTGTTGATTGGCACCGATTCCGGCGGCGGGTTGAGGTTGGCCAGCTGGACGATCAGCGCCGCACGGTTGCGCCGCGATTCGCCCATGCCGACGATGCCGCCCGAGCAGACCTTGATGCCCGCTTCACGCACCTTGCCGAGGGTGTCGAGGCGGTCGGCGTGTTGGTGCGTGGTGATCACCTGCCCGTAGAACGACGCATCGGTATCGAGATTGTGGTTGTAATAGTCGAGGCCGGCTTCTTTCAGCTCGTCGGCCTGTCCCTCTTTGAGCATTCCCAGCGTGACGCAGGTCTGCAGGCCCAGATCCTTGACGGCGCGGATCATTTCGGTGACTTTGGCCAGATCCTTGTCTTTCGGACCACGCCAGGCGGCACCCATGCAGAAGCGCGAAGCACCTTTATCCTTGGCCGCCTGTGCGGCAGCGAGTACTTCGTCGAGTGGCAGCAGCGCTTCACGCCCGGTTTCGGTGTCATAGCGCGCCGATTGCGAGCAGTAACCGCAGTCCTCGGAACAGCCGCCGGTCTTGACGGAGAGCAGCGTCGAGCGTTGAATTTCGTTGGCGTCGAAATTTTCGCGGTGTACCTGTTGCGCGCGAAAAAGCAGATCCATCAGCGGGAGTTGGTAGAGCGCTTCGACCTCGGCGACCGTCCAGCGGCGACGGCTGGAAACGGCGCTGTCGGGAGTCGTCAGCGTGGCGGCTTGTGGAATGGCGTTCATGAGTGGCGAGACCTGTGCAGAAGGTGAAAGGCTGCCACTATTTCCTCCATTGCCGAATCGCCGTGCGCCGACTCGGACGCTTGCCGGCCAGGCGTGCTAACCGATACGGCGTGTTGCCCGGCCGATGACGAGTGAAAAAAGGAATGAGGATGATGGCGAACCCTGAAAAATGGCAATCTTAACGCAAACGGCGCAACGAATCTGCAGAACCTTCGCCGGACTGTGGACGCAGGATTGTCTGCTCTGTGGCGCACCAAGTGCCGAGCGTCCCTTATGTACTGCCTGCGAAGACGATTTGCCGCGTTTGGGCCGCCATTGCCCGCGTTGTGCCCTGCCGACGATCGGCGGCGAAATCTGCGGCCGTTGTCTGCGTAAAGCGCCTTTTTTCGATACTGCTGACGCGGTTTTTACCTATTCCTTCCCGATCGACAAACTGGTGCAGTCGTTCAAATACGGTCAGCGTCTGTTGTTGGGGGAGTATTTCGGTCACGCGCTTGCCGAACTGGCGACGAACCTGGCGTTCGACCGCATCATCCCGCTGCCTTTGCATCCTTCGCGCCTGCGGCAACGCGGTTTCAACCAGGCACTGGAACTGGCGCGGCCGATCAGTCGCCTGAGCGCAACGATCATCGACACAGACTCCTGTCGACGTTGCCGGGCAACGGCAGCACAGGCCGAACTGCCCTGGCGCGCGCGCGCCGCAAATGTGCGCGGTGCTTTCGACTGTCGCGCTGATCTGAACGGTCAGCGTCTGTTGCTGGTCGATGACGTGCTGACCACCGGTGCGTCGCTCAACGAGCTGGCGCGCGTCGTCAAGCTGCATGGGGCGAGTGCGGTGTCGGTGCTGGTACTGGCGCGCGCCTTGCCGCGCTGATTGACTACGCCGTAGCCGAGCCAGGGAACGCGCAAAAGACGCTTGCGGCGACGGATCGCGTTGTTGCGCGCTGTTCGCCGGTTCGACGATCGGTTCGCTTTGTCTCGCTGCTGGGCGCTGTCTCCCGCGCAGGCATTCGTTTGGCGCTTCCCGCGCGCTGGCAATTCAGAGATATTCGAATTCGACGATGTTGGCGGTGGCATGATTTGCCGAGGCGGCGAAAACGATGATCCCTTTGTCGCGCAGAATGAATTCCTCGCGTTTGAGCAACAGTTCCTGCTCGCCATTGATGGTCACAAAGGTGCCGTTGGTGCTCAAATCGCTCAGTACGAAGAATTCCCCGACGCGATCGATGCGCGCGTGTTGCCGTGAAACGCGCCGATCAGGAACGGTGATGTCGCAGGTGGTATCGCGCCCGATGATGACCGACGATTTTTTATGATCGAGAATGGCGCTCTGCCGACCATAACGCACGTGCAGGTGCTGCAGGATTTTATGCGACGGGATCGAGTCCGTTTCGTTGAACGCATTAGACATGCTTTGTCTGGATTCCGCCCAGACCACTTCATAAACCGTCTGTTCGGCAGCCAGACTTTGCAGCCAGACTCTGGCCAGGCTGTGCGTTGCCGATTTCAACGTCGCTGACAGCAATTCGCGTGCTTCACCACCGATCAACACCTGGCCGGCGGTGGCCAGACCGGACAGGGCCTCGGCTACTCCGAGACAGTGTCCGGTCAATTCGCCTTTTTCGTAAATTGCCGCACCGTAATGCACCCCGGCGCGGACGGCGAGTTTGATGCCGGCGACCGGCGGCAAATCGGCAATGCGTCGTTGCATGGCGATCGCCGCTTGGCAGGCATCGTCGGGATGTTCGAACTCGGCGACGATTTCGTCGCTGGTCGTGCGGATGACGCGACCACGAAAACTGTCGATGCCACGAACCATCCGTTTCAGGCAGCGGTCGACCGCATAGAGCGCTTCCGCGCCCGTCAGCTTGTCGTAGAGGCGTGAGCCACCGGATACGGCGGCGACCATCGCCGAGACCATTTTTTGTGTGCTACTCATGTCTGCAACTCTCCTGTTTGCTTTCCGGCGGTGACCGGAGTCCGGAAAGCCCTGCCGGTAAGCTCCGTCGATCGCTGATGGACGAACGATGCATCATTCACCCTGGCGGGTGGATCGAACAGGGTATCGCCACCTTCAAACGAGCCGAGCGCCGAACTGGCGCACAGGTTTTTAAAATCAAAATGATCATTGTCGGCCAAATGGGAAGGCACAAGGTTTTGTATAGCAGACAACACGGCTTCACTGCGACCGGGAAAACGTGTATCCCAGTCGTTCATCATCGCGCGGATCTTCTGCCGCTGCTGATTCTCCTGTGATCCGCAAAGCTGGCAGGGGATGATCGGAAAGGCCATGCCGCGGGCAAAACGGGCGATGTCCTTTTCAGAACAATAGACCAACGGACGGATGACGATATGCGCGCCGTCGTCGGTGAGCAGTTTCGGCGGCATGGCCTTGAGCTTGCCAGCGAAGAACAGATTCAGGAACAGCGTGTGCACGATGTCGTCACGATGATGGCCGAGAGCGATCTTGTTGGCCCCCACTTCCTTCGCCGTACGGTAGATGACGCCACGCCGCAGCCGTGAGCACAGCGAGCAGGTGGTCTTTCCTTCGGGAATCCTGGCCTTGACGAGCGAATAGGTGTCCTGTTCAACGATACGGAAGTCAATGCCGAGCTGGCTCAGGTAGGTGGGTAGCACTTCGGCCGGAAAACCCGGCTGTTTCTGATCGAGATTCATCGCCACGAGGCGGAAATCGACCGGTGCGCGCTTCTGCAGCGCCATCAGTACCGACAGCAATGTATAGGAATCCTTGCCGCCCGAAAGACAAACCAGCACCGTGTCGCCGTCTTCGATCATCCGATAGTCGGCAATCGCCCGGCCGGTGTTCGTTTCGAGACGTTGTTTGAGGCGCAGCAAGGTATTTGACAGTTCCAACGAATTTGGCTCCATCGAAAAAAAGGGTGAATCTTATTCCATTTCAACAATATCAATGAGAAACGATCCTGACGCCGGCCGCGGGTGGCGCCTTTCCGGGGGAAACCCTCGGCTTGAAGGTGACGGGCATTACAAATGCGCCGTACGACCGCCATCGACATTGATCACCTGACCAGTGACGTAAGCAGCCTGCTCGATCAGGTAGCGAACGGCCCCGGCGACGTCGCGCGGATCGCCGGCACGCTGAAGTAAAGTATGGTCGATAATTTCCCGTTGCATCGTGCTGTCGAACATATCGCTCTCCGGCCAGAGAATCGGCCCCGGCGCGACGGCGTTGACCCGCACATGCGGGGCCAGTTCGATGGCCAGCGCGCGCGTCAGGCCGAGCAATCCGGCTTTGGCCGTGCAATAGAGCGGATAACCGGCCAGCGGACGTTCGGCGTGAATGTCGGTGATGTTCACCACGCAGCCGTGGCTGGCGATCAGGTGCGCCGCCGCCGCCTGTGTCAGAAAGAGCGGTGCCTTGAGATTGCTGCCGATCAAATCATCCCAGGCGGCGGTATCGATGTCGTCAAACGGCGTCGGATAAAAACTCGAGGCATTGTTGACCAGTGCGTCAAGCCGCCCGAAGTGGTCGACCGTCTTGTCGACCAGCGTGCGCAGTGTTTCGCTCTGCAATAAATCGGCTGGCAGACAGGCCGCCGATCGGGCGCGAACGGCGTTCAGCTCGTTGGCCAGCGCGGCTGCCTCCGCGGCCGCCTGGCGGTAGTGAAGCATGACATTGGCGCCGCCGGCATGCAGTTCCCGAGCGATGGCCTGACCAAGTCGCCTGGCGGCGCCGGTGATCAAAACCGTTTTCACTTCCATGATCGATGTTTTTTCCTGTTCAACTTTCACCCTGAAGCGATGTTCATGACGGCCCGGTCGCCCGTTGCCGGTGGTCGCCCGTTCGTCTCGCTGTATCCCGGGTTCGACCAGCCTGAGCCGGAAAGGTGGCGGATTTCGCCCCCGTTCCAGAGGAATCGGCGCGCAATACGCCCGGGAAGCGCTGAAAAAATGGTGACGCGGGATGAAGCGCCAAACGTACGACGCGCCGCCAGCGAGACATATCCAATCGATAGGCGAAGAGGCGAGCAGCGCGCAATGCCTCGGATTCACCAGTGCAATCATACAGTCAGCGTTCGTTTCCGAAGGCGGAAGAAACGCTCCACCGGACGCTTCACCGCAGGGACACGGTTTATATTCTAACCACCCGATGGATGAATGCCCTGTCTGCTCCCCTTGTCCCCGACCCCTTTGCCAAACGAGGACGAGAGGATTTTAGCAAGTCACCTGATGACAATTAGCGCAGGGAAAAGCCGATTGATTCCGTTCGTAAAATACATGATAACTTAAATCAATTTATTGCTGGTCAGTCTGGACGCTGATTCTCTACTAAACCCTGTTTCCCTGCTTCACGCCGGATACAAGGGACGTCGTCTGGGCTGCTCGCGATGTTTTTTCGCCAGATGCTGAGCGTAGCCGATTCCTCCCACCAGCAGCAAAAGCCCGGCGACGATCGCCATGTCGGGGAAGATGCGCTGATCGCTGTCAGCAAGAACGATGCGCTGAAAAAGCGACCCGCCCGGCGTCGTCGGTTCGTCAGATGGAGGGTAAGCGATCGCTGCGCTGTCGAGCGAGCCGACTTGTGTCAGCGAGGGGTAGGTGATTTCATAACGTTTGCCGCTATCTTCCATCGACGTCATGTTGGCCAGCAAGCTGCTTTGCAGCTCGCTGTTCAGGCGCTGACCGGAAAGATGGCCGGCGAGGGGATCGGCGCCGTTGCTGGATACGGTCTTTGCTGACGGCTGATCGACATTGACTGGCAGAATGTTGGCCTGTGCCGCTGCGCTGATCAGCAGGCTGGTCGATCCAGCGAGCAAGCAATGGCGCATCGATCCGGAAGTGATGTTCACGCTGATTTCTCCTGCTGGCTTCCAATTCAGAAATGACGCGGACTTGGTCGTTTGCCGCCGGTTTGCCTTCCGTTCAGGCTGGAAGCCATTTCGGCACGACTTTTGCCACGTGATGTGATATTTAAACAGTCGGAGCATGGAAGATCTGTGATTTTCCGCACATTGGGGTAACGTGCAAGTCGCTGGGCGGAGTACCGATCTTTGCTGGCCGATGTCCGCCGGATGTTGCTTGAAAAAGCATGTCCGTTAATCGGCGAGCCGAATTGATGCAGGTCAAAAATGTTGCGCGCTTTATCTCTTGTCATGACTTTGTTCTTCCTCGCGCTTGGTCAGGCCGCGGCCATGACCATCCAGGCGCCTGACGAAATCAGGGAACTGCTGAAGCGGCATTTGCGCGCTGACGATTCAGCCGACCCGGGTGATCCGGTGGCAGAACAGATCGTCGAACGCAAGCTGCAGTCCGATGTGGCCGAACTGTTGGCCACCGAAGGCTATTTTTCGCCGCAAGTAGCGCTGCGGCGGCACGCGGACGCGCTGCGGCTCGAGGTCGATCCCGGTTCGCGCTCGACGATCGGCGGCGTGCGCATCGAGGTCGTCGGCGTCAAGGACGAGTCGCGTCGCCTGGCGCTGATCGCCGCCTGGGGCTTGCCGAGCGGAGAACCGTTTCGGCAGGCGGCGTGGGACCAAGCCAAGCAGACGCTGCTCGGCGAGCTGCTGGCCAGCGAATACGCGACGGCGCGCCTGAGCGAGACGCGCGCCGAAGTCGATACGCAAGCCCGGCGCGTCGATCTGTACGTGCGCGCCTACGCCGGTCCGCGCTATCGCTTCGGCGAGTTGCAGATCAGCGGTGAAAAGCGCTTTTCGGCGGAATTCATCCGCAAACTGAACCGGCAGATCCGCCCCGGCGAGGCGTACCACGAAGACGCGCTGCAAGCGCTGCAGAGCGCATTGCAAAGCACGCCGTATTTCTCGTCGGTCAGCGTGACGCTGGCCAGCGATCCGGATGAGGTCAGCGTCGGCGACGATGGCTGGCTGACGGCGCCGGTGCGCGTGCGCGTGCGCGAACGCCAGCCTTACCAGCTTTCCTTCGGCGGCGGCTACAGCAGCAATACCGGCGCCCGCGTCGAAGGCAGCTTCCGCGACATCGATCTCTTGCACCGCGCCTGGGAATTGCAGTCCGGCATGCGCATCGAGCAATCCCGCCAATCGGCTTTCGCGGATGTCTTTCTGCCGCTCGACGAACAGCGCCGTCGCGACGGCGTCGGCATGGCTGTCGAGAATTCGGATATCGCCGGTCTGGCGATCCGACGCTGGGCGCTCGGCGCCACGCGCGTGCAGCAATCCGGCAAAATCGAACGGCGGCTGGGGATCAACTGGCAGCAGGAGCGACAGACGCCCGCCGGCATGGCAGCGACGACCAACCGCGCGCTGACCGCACAAATCGGCTGGACCTGGCGCGATGCGCGCGATCCGCTCGACCCCGCCGACGGTATTTCCCTGCAACTGCAGCTCGGCGGAGCCAGCAAACAACTGTTGTCGGAGCAGAATTTCCTGCGCAGCTATTTTCGCTACAGTCAGGGCGTGCCCTTGAGCGAGCGCGATACCGTCCTCCTGCGTGCCGAACTGGGGGCGACCTTGGCGCGTTCAGCGCAGGGCATCCCGCAGGATTTCCTCTTTCGCGCCGGCGGCAGCAATTCGGTGCGCGGCTATGCCTATCAAAGCCTCGGCGTACACCAGGGAGCGGCGACGCTGGGCGGGCGCTATCTGGCGACCGTTTCCGGCGAATACATCCGCTGGCTGAACGCCCAATGGGGCGCCGCCGTTTTCGTCGACGCCGGCGATGCCGCCGACGCGCGGCAGTCGCTGCGCCCGGCGCTCGGTTACGGCCTCGGCGCGCGCTGGAAAAGCCCGGCCGGACCTTTGGGCATCGATCTGGCGTATGGGCAGCGCACCGGCCGGCTGCGCCTCGATTTTTCGGTGACGGTGCCATTTTGAACGGCAACAGCGAACCCTCAACCGAAGCGTCGGGAGCGGCGACGCCAGCCGTCGACACGACGCCAAATACGCAGCTGCGAGCCCGTTTTTGGCGTCGATGGCGGCCCTGGCTGGCCCGGTCGGCCGGCCTGTCGCTGCTGCTCGGCGGGCTGTTCGCCTTTTTGTTCAGCGAAAGCGGTTTGCACTCGATCTGTCGTCTGGCCGCAGCACTCAGCGGCGGCCAACTGACGATCGAGGCGGGCCACGGTTCGCTGGCCGACGCCTTTTCCTTGTCAACGCTGCACTGGCGCGACGAGACGTTCGATCTGCAACTGAGCGACGTACAAATCGAATGGCGACCGGGCGAGTTGCTGCACGGCAAGCTGGCGCTGCTCGGCTTACGCAGCGAAACCTTGCGCATCGCCCATCGAGGCAGTGACGAAGCGCTCGTGCCGCCGCTCAGCCTGCGTCTGCCGCTGGCGGTCGACATCGACCAACTGCACATCGGGCGTATCGAACTGGCTGATTACGCGCCAGCGCAGGGCAGCGCGACGCTGATCGGCGCAGATTTCAATGCCAGGCTGAACAGCGCAGCGAACATGCACCGCCTGAGCGAAGTGCATGCGCAGCTCGCGCAAGTCAGCGTTGCCGGCGAGGCCAAGCTGAGCGCCGATCGACCGTTCGAGCTGACAGCCCACGCCGAATTGCTCACCGCTGCCGCCGGCCGTCGCTTGCGCTTCGTCATCGACACCGACGGGCCGCTGGCCACCCTCTCGTTGCACGGTCGGGCGGCAACACTGGAAAATCGGCCGGACGAACGTTTCGCCGGCCGCGTGCAGGCGCGCGTCGAACCATTTAACCGCCATCTGCTGGCACAGGCGAGCGTGCAGCTCAGCGGGGTCGATCCTGCCGCCTGGCTGAACGGGGCGCCGACAGCCGACCTCGACATCCGCGCGGAACTGCAGCCACGCGGCGACAGCGTCAGCGAATTGTCCGGCCAGCTGACGGTGGACAATCGCTTGCCCGGAACGCTCGATGCACAGCGTTTGCCGCTGCAATCCCTGCACAGCGCGTTCGAATGGCGGCACGATGTCTGGCAGATGCCGAATATCGACCTGACGCTGCCGGCAAACGGCCGACTGCGCGGGCAGGGGGAGTATCGACAGGAAACGCTGACGCTCGATTTGACCGTCGATGGCCTGGACGCGCAAAGCATCGACCGCCGATTGCAGCGCACCCGCCTGACAGGGCCATTGCGCGCGCAACTGGCGGCGCATCGACAGACGATCGACACCTGCCTCCGGGATGCGCAGTACGCCGTGCTGGCCAAACTGCGCGTCGATCCGCAATCGGTCGTCGCCGAGAGCCTGCAGCTGAGTGCCGGCGACGCCCGCCTCGACGCCAGCGGCCAATGGTCGTTGCAGGCAGACCGGGGCTTCGAACTGCGCGGCGAACTGAAAAATTTCGACCCCAGCCGTTTCGCGCACTGGCCGGCGGCGCGGCTGAATGCCAGCATCAGCGCGCAAGGCCAGCTGCAGCCGGCGCTGACGCTGCGCAGCCGCTTCCAGTTGCGTGACAGCCGCTTTCGCGGGCAGCCGCTCGCCGGTCACGGCGCAATCGATCTCGCTGGCGAACGCTTGCGCCAGGCCGATGTCGATCTGGTGGCGGCGGGAAATCAGCTGAGCGTGCAGGGTGCATACGGAGCGCCCGGTGACCGGCTGCTGCTACGCATCGCCGCGCCGCGGCTGGCGCCGTTCGGCGTGGATGGCGATGTGCATGGACAACTGCTGCTCGCCGGCAGCCGCCAGTCGCCGGAAATCGACGCCAGTCTGCGCTCGACCCGGCTGGCACTGGACAGGATCGGCGCGCTCGCCGGCCTCGAACTGCAAGCGCGCCTGGGTAGCGGCGAGCGCGGGCCGCTGAGCGGCGAGCTGCGTCTGGCGGCGCTCTCCTCGCCGGACGGCCGGCCGCAGTTGCAGGCGCTGCAACTGCGTGCCGACGGTCAACGCCAGGCGCATCGTCTGTCCGGCAGCGGCCAACTGCCCGAACGGCGTGCGCTGAGCCTGTCGCTCGACGGGGCGCTGGCGGCGACGAACAGCGGCGTGAGCTGGAACGGCCGACTGAACGAGTTGACGGTCGCCTCGCGTTTCGACCGGCCGGTTCCGCTCTTGCAACTGCGCACGCCGCTGTCGCTGCAACTGGCGCCGGGTCGACTACTCGTTGGCGCGGGCGAAGCGCAGCTGGCGGGCGGCGTGCTCAAACTCGCCCGTTGGCGCTATGAAAACGGCCTGTGGCAAAGCGCCGGCGCGCTGCAAGGGCTGCCGTTGCTGCCGCTGCTGCAAGAATTCCCCCCGCTTGCCGCGGCGCTGGCCGAAGTCAACAACGATGAGCGGGCGCTGCGGCTCAACGGCGACTGGGACTTGGCGACGACGGGCAGCCGACGCCTTCCGTCGGGCAAGCTGCACGTCTGGCGTGAGACAGGCGATGTGCAGGTGCACGGCCTGTCACTCGGCTTGAACGACGCCGATCTCGCGCTGCAGGCGGTCAATGGCCGTTACGAGGGACGGCTGCGCGTGCGCGGTCAGCGCCTCGGCGAACTCGCCGGCCAATTGAACGCCGCCGCATCGGCGGAGGCGTTGCTCAATCCGCAAGCGCCCTGGCGCGGGCAATTGCATCTCGATGTCGCCGATCTCGCCTGGCTCGGGCCGCTGCTTGCGCCGGTCTGGCAATTCGCCGGGCGGCTGAACGGCGACGTGCAACTCGGCGGCACGCCGGCGCAAGTCAGGCTGCACGGCGAATTGCGCGGCAGCGAACTGGCCGTGCGCAAGCTCGACCAGGGCCTGCGGCTGGAACGCGGCCAGATGTGGCTGCAACTGGCCGGCGAGCAGGCCGGCGATGTGCGACTGCTGCTCAAACAGCTCGAATTCGAAAGCGTCCTGCAAGGCATGCCGCGACCGTTGCGCATCCTGCCGACGACAGATCCGTCGGCGACCGACGTGTCGGCTCTGCTCGCCAAACCCGGCCGGCTGCAGGTCAGCGGCGAATTGCGCGCCGGACAGACCGATGGCGTGCTGAACATCAAGGCCGACCGCCTCGGCGCCTGGCAACGGCCGGATCAGTGGCTGCTCGTTTCCGGCGATCTGCAGGTCAAACTCGGCGCCGATCTGCTCAAGCTGCTCGGCAAGCTGCAGGTCGACGCGGCTTACTGGGAGATGCAGGACAAAGCCACGCCGCGTCTTTCCGACGATGTGTATATCAAGCGTGCGCAGACGGGCAAGCCATCGACTGCCGCGCGTCTGCTGGCTTTCGCTGTCGACCTCGATCTCGGACGGCGCTTCCTGTTTCACGGCCTCGGCGTCGACAGCCGCCTGGTGGGCGACCTGCAGATCCGTTCCGAAGGGGCGGGGCTGCCGCGGGCGACCGGCACCATCCGTACCGTCGGCGGTCGCTTCGACGCCTACGGCCAGCAACTGGAAATCGCGCGCGGCATCCTCAATTTCAACGGCCAGATCGACAATCCCGGGCTGAACATCCGTGCCGTGCGCCCCCATCTGCCGGTCGAGCCGGGCGTCGAAGTCAGCGGCAACGTGCGCAAGCCGGTCGTGCGGCTGGTTTCCGACCCGGAGATGCCGGATGGCGAAAAACTGTCGTGGCTGATACTCGGACACCCGTCGGAGCAACAGGGCGGTAATGAAGCGGCGCTGTTGCTGGCGGCGGCCCATTCGCTGCTGGGTGGGCAGGACGGAGGGCCGTTGAAATCGATACAACGCGAACTGGGCATCGACGAATTCGCCATCGTCAGCGGCACGCTCGGCGGCAGCGGCCGACGGCAAACGAGCCGCATCGCCGGCAGCAGCTTTGTCGCCGATGACACCGCCAGCGGCCAGATCGTCAGCATCGGCAAACGGCTGGCGACGAACATGCAGCTCAGCTACGAGCAGGCGCTGACCGGCGCCGGCAGCGTCGTCAAGCTGACGGTCAATCTCAGCCGCAATCTGTCGCTGATCGGTCGTGCCGGCAGCGAAAACGCGCTGGATCTGCTGTGGAATTACCGCTTCGGCCGCTGAGACGACCCGGCGCCAGCGAATGGACGAACTTGCCAGGCCAAGGTGCGGGTAACTGTATGGCAGGGTTGTCAAGCGACCAGCCTTTCCTCGTCGAGGATTGACATTGTTTGAATGAACGTTGATCTATTGTTTGACGAGCTGGAAGTCCTCTGTGGGAGAGCCGACAGGGGTTCATGATGAGGCCATGACATCCACGAGCCGAGAGCAAGGGCAACTCAGCGCGAACGCGTCTCCTCCGAGGACGCTACCGTTAGTCCTGAAGACGAAAGGCGGCAGAAGCTGTACGATTTGCCGCTAACAAGATCTGAGGACGGACTATGAGCAGGCTTACCCATATCAAGCTGGATAATTTCACATCCTTTGCTGGATTGGATCAGACTTTTTCGGCAGGGGTTAAGGAAGCGCTGATTAAATCGATTTTCGCCCCAAGATGGCAGCCTAACCCATTGGTTGTACTGATGTCGAAATTTTGTAACACGATTTAATCAGCGCTTCCTTAATGTCTTTATCGGGGCCAATGGCACTGGTAAGACACACTTGTTGAAAGTGTTGTACGCGGCATGTGCCGTTACGGTTGGCGAGGACATCCGGCTTCGATGCGAGAGTTCTGCAAACAAAGCACAAACAAAGGGCCAGGTCTTGTTTTGCTATATTGCAAAGCTCTGGATCTGAACGCGTGTTTTGAATTGCCATGGGTAGTTGATGCCAGCGACCCCTTTGCCCGCGAAATGAACGGTCGGAGCGTTTTCTCCCGCGTCGGCGTCCGATGGCAGAAAAAAATACCCATATAGAACGCATGGTGATCATAAAATCAGCGCCGTTGATGGCGGTGACGGAGAGGAGTAGCGCCGTCATGTCAGCCGTATTCCGCAACGGCCAGTTGTCACACACGGCCATCCGCGCGGCACAGTGAACGACCCCGGAACCCGCGATTGACCATCATCCCGAACACTCGCCGTCGATGAACCTGCCCGCGCACGCTTTTCCGATCGTGCCTTTGTCCTTCCACCTGCGTTCCGCGGGGCTGCGCTTTTCCGCCTTTGCCGGCAGCGTCTGGCACGGCGGACTGGGCCGCGAGCTGGCCCGTGTTTGCCCGCCGGCGTTCGCGCGTCTCTACCGCGGCGCCGATGCGGCGCGGCTTGACGCGCTGCAGCTGCCGCCGGGCGAGGTTTTTCCACCCGGCAGCGAATTGACGCTGCGGCTGACGCTGTTCTGCGCCGCCGGCGAGTACGCGCTGGCTTGTACGCAGGCGCTGCTCGAACTCGGCGAGCGCGGCCTCGATCCGGCCGGCCGCTACCGGCTGCTGCGCGCCAGCGTCGTCCAGCCGGCCGGCGAACGATTCTTCTATGGCGCCGACGCGGGCCTCTGCCAGCCGCCGGCGACGGGTGATCTCGGCGACTGGCTGCACGCTGTGCCGCCGACCGACGAACTGGAGATCCGCCAGCGCACGCCGCTGTGCTGCAAGCAGGGCAACGCGCTGTTGCGCAGCGCGCCCGAATACGTGCCGCTGCTGCAACGGCTGTTCGGCCGTCTCGACCAGTTGGCGCACGCGATGCGTATCGCCGCACCGCTGAGCAAAGCGCAGCGCGGCGCGCTGTACGACGAGGCGCGCGGCGTCCGCCTGCGCGCTGCCGCCGTGCATTGGCAGACGCTGAGCCGCCGTTCGGCGCGCAGCGGCCAGCAGATGACCGTCGGCGGTCTGCTCGGCCGCTGGCGCTACCGCGGCCCGATGGCGTTGACGCGCGGCTGGCTGTCGGCCGGGCAAATCCTGCAGATCGGCGGCAAGACGGCCTTCGGTTTCGGTGCCTACGATGTCGTTGCCGGCCCGCTGCCGCCGCTCGCTGCGTCGGAGGCGCTCGGCTGATGAACAAATCCTGGCAGGGACTCGACCCGCCGTCCTTGATGCAACACGTCGCCGACCGTCTGGCGGACGGCACGCCCTGGCGACGTTACCGCTGCCGCTTGCTGACGCCACTGTACGGCGGCGGCGTCACCGCCGGCGAAATCGACCGTCAAATGCCGGTGCGCGCCACCGCCATCCGCGGGCAACTGCGCTTCTGGTGGCGGCTGCTCAACCGCCGGCGCCCGGCGTTCTGCAGCGGCGGCCAGCCCGACAGCGGCAAACTGTTCGCCGGTGAAAGAGCGTTGTGGGGCGGGTTGGGTGATCGCGATGCGACGGCAAGCCAGGTGCTGCTGCGTTGCGAAATCGATTCCGTGCCCGAACCGGTGGCGGTGCGCGTTTTTCGGCCGGATCCGAAAAATCCAGGAAAATCAATCATTCAGTGGCAGGAATGGGCCAGCCCTTACGCGCTTTTTCCCGGGCAGGGAAAAGCCGGTCAGAGCGCCGGCGGCACGCCAGCCGCGAAAGTCATCTGGGATAAGGACCGGGATAAGGACCGGGATAAGGATAATCTGCGCTGGTCGGTGTTGTGGACCGTCCGTGCAGCACCGGACGACGGCGGCCATGCCGAGACGGTCCGCCAGGTCGAGGAGGCATTTCGCTGGTGGGCGACTTTTGGCGGTCTCGGCGCCCGCACGCGCCGCGGACTCGGCGCCTTTGCCGTGACCGAGGCCGCCGGTACGCAATTTTCTTATGTTTCGGCCGATGAGGTCGCGCGAGCCGGTTTGCAACTGGTTCTCGGAAAAGCACAGCCGGATGCGAACACGGCATGGCAGGAGGCCATCGAGGCCCTGCGCGCATATCGGCAAGGTGTCGGGGTCGGTCGTCATCCGCCTTCCCGCGGCCATTGCAGCCCCGCCGGACGTAGCTGCTGGCCCGAGGCGGACGCCCTGCGCCGCCTCGTCGGTCAGCATGCGGACGATCATCCGCCGAGGCATCGGGCGGGCAATGTCTTTCCACGTGCCGCTTTCGGTTTGCCGATCATTTTCCATTTCAAGGATGCCGGCGAGCCGGCCGACAGCGTCTGCCTGCCGCTCTCGGGCGGTTCGACCAGGACGCGGCTGGCCTCGCCCCTCATCCTGCGCCCCTATCCTGCCGCGTCGGGTCGCTGGCAGCCGGCGGTGCTCAAATTGCCTGACGAACACGTTTGGGCAATGGGAGTGAGCATAGAGAAATCGAAAGGCGCCCGTTCAGCACGCGTGCTGAAGGGCTTTTCCGCCGGTACGTGGTGGCCTGCGCCGCACTCGCCGGCACTCGCCGGCGCGCTTGCGTCGACCCCGCTCGCCGGCGTGGCGAACGATGTACTGGACGGTTTCCTCGTTTTCTTCGCGCGCAGACTCGGCGTGTCTGACGCAACACAGCTTGACCCTGTCGAGGAGCGATGGGAAAAAGCACAGATCAAGTTCGATGCCCGCAACGGTACGGTTGAGGCCCGGGGGCCGGACAATCGCTCTGCGTATGCCCTGCAGGAAGCCGGGAAACGAATCTGGGCCACGCTTTCGCCAGAGGCACAGCAAAAAATCGGTGGCGGATTCTTCCGGGCCGACGCGCGGGTGAAAGGCAAGGAGTTGTTGGCCGTCGAGGAAAGACGATGAGCACCTGGCTGATCGAAATCACCCTCGGTCCGGTACAGGGTTTCATCGCCGCGGCACGCCGTAGCCGCGATTTGTGGGCCGGCAGCCATCTGCTTTCCGAACTGGTGCGCGCCGCGGCACTGTCTCTGCTCGACAGCGGGGCCAAACTGGTCTATCCGCTGCGCTCGCGCGTCAAGCGGGAAAAACTGGCCGAGGACAGCATCAAGCGGGAAGACCTAGCCGAGGACAGCAATCTGTCGAACATCTTGCTGGCGAGTCTGGAAACGGCTGCTTCGCCTGACGAGCAAGTGGACTTGCGCCGCTTGCGCCAGGTGGTCGAGGATGCCCGTCGGGCGACACGGGATCGTCTGCAGGCGTTCGCCGCACAGGCCGCCGCCGATTGGCAACAGGCCGGCGTCAGTCTGCGGCAGGATTTCTGGGCGGCGCAGGTCGCCGACGCCATCGAGTTCTATGCCGGCTGGGTGCGCATCCCGGCGCACGACGAGGCGCAGACGACGGCCTACCAGTTAGCGTATCGGCGCCTCAAGCTGACCCTTGCCGCGCGCAAGAATACGCGCGACTTCGCGCCGATGTTCCCGGCAGAGCGCTGGGACATCGGCGCCGGGATTCCGAAGAACTCGTTCGACGGCCTGCGCGAATCGGTGCTGCCGCCGCAACGGCGCGACTTTCCGGCGCGCTTCGGCCTCAGCGCCGGCGAACAGCTCGACGCTCTCGGCTGCATCAAACGCGTCGTCGGCCGCCAGGAACGCTTCACCGCCCTCAGCCGCTTTGCCGCCGATGCCTGGCTGCAGCGGCTGGCCGCAGAGGCGCCGCGTGCGTTGCAGGCGCTGCGCACCGCCTACGAGCCTTTGTGCGAAGCACGCCTGGCGCTGGCGACGCGTGCCGTCGGCGACGCGTTCGCCTGTTTTCCCTACGACGGCGGGCTGCTCTTTCCCGAGCGGCTGGAAGTCGCGTTGAAAGCCAGCGGTGACGACCACGCGATCGATGCCTTGCAGGCGTTGCGTCGCATTCTCGTCCCGCTCTGGCGCGAACACGGCCGGCCGTGCCCCTACGCCGTGCTGCTGGTTGCCGACGGCGACCGTATGGGCCGCTTCATCGACCGCGCCGTCGATCCGGCGCAGCATCGGCAGATCTCGCAGGCCGTCGCTACGTTCGCCGACCAGGTGCCGGCGATTGCCGGCGCGCAGCGCGGTCAATGCGTCTTTGCCGGCGGCGAGGATCTGACCTTGTTCCTGCCGCTCGCCGGCGTCATCGATGGCGCGCGTGCGCTGCAACGCGCCTTCAGCGAACGGATGGCACCGCTGGTCGAGCGCCTGTGCGGCGTGCGGCCCGAAGAGGCCGGCGCGGAGGTGCCGACCTTGCGCGTCGGCGCGGCGATCTGCCATATCCAGGAACCGCTCGGCCTGATCCGCCAGCGCGCCGCTGACGCCGAGAAATTCGCCAAGGGAGCGCCCGAGCTGCCGGTTTCGGGCAACGCGCTCGGTCTGCGCCTGTACCTGCGTTCGGGAGCGGAAATTGGCTGCCGTCTCGGCTTCGACGCGGCCGGCGCCGCCGATTTCGCGGCGCTCGATGCCTGGCGCGCGGCGTACCGCGACGGACGGGCGCCCGGCCGGCTGGCTTACGAGACGCGCGCGCTCGCCGACAGCGGGCAGCGGCTGGGCGTCAGCGCGGCAGTCAGCGAGAGCGAATTCCTGCGCCTGCTGCAGCGCTGCCGCCAGCGCGGCGGCGAGATGACGATGCCGCTGCCGCTGCAGGAATCGCTGCTCGCCCGCCGGCAGACGCTGGCGGCGCGCGCCGACCCCGCCGGCCTGTACACGCTGGCCGACGAACTGCTCATCGCCCGCTGGCTGTCGGCGGTCAGCGAAGGCGATCTCGGCCGCGTCGAAGGAGGATCGTGATGCCGCTGCGCGATACGCCGGCGCCAGCGGCGATGTACGATGTCCTGCTCGCCGCGCAAGCGCCGCTCGTTTTCCGTTCCGGGCGGCCGTTCGGCGCTGGCAGTCGCGACGGCGCCAATTTTCCCTGGCCGTCGTCGTTCGCCGGCCTGCTGCGCTCGGCGACGCTCGCGGCGCGCGGCTGGCCGCCGGTCCTCAACGACGCGCAGGCGGCGCAACTCGCCGGGCTGGCCGCGCAGGGGCCGTTCCTTGCCCAGCGCGCCGGGGGGCAGTTGACGCCGCTGCTCGCCCGGCCGGCCGACGCCGTCCGCTTTTTCGATGCCGCGAGCGGTCGGGCGGTTTATCGACGGCTGCGTCCTACCAAGCTGCCGGACGACAGTCATTGCGACTTGCCGGATGACCTGCAAGCGCTGTCTTTCGCGCAGCCGATCCTCGCCAAACCGCTCGCCGCGCCGGATTTCTGGCCCTTGCCGCGTTGGCTGGAGTGGCGGCGCGGTGTGGCGATCGACGGCGAGGAGGCGGAGGAAGGGCCGGAGGCGGCGTCGCTCGCACCGCTGAAAGCGACGCGCACGCATGTCGCGCTGGCCGACGCGACGCTGGCCGCCGACCCCGGCGCGCTCTTTCACAGCGAGGGGCTCGATCTCGACCGCCGACGCGTCGACGGCCGTTTCGCGGCGAGCGAACTGGTTTTTCTCGGCCGCTTCGCCGCCGAACTGCCGCCGACCCACGTCGTTTTCGGCGGCAAACGCCGGCTGTCGTGGCTGGAACCGGCACCGGCCGCGGCGCTCGCCGGCTGACGCTGACGCTGCTCACCCCGGCGCTGTTTGACGACGGCTGGTGGCCGCACTGGCTGGCGGGCGACGGGCTGCTGCCCGGCCTGGCCGGCTTGCGGCTGAAACTCGTCGCCGCCGCGGTGCACCGCTGGCAAGGCGTTTCCGGCTGGGATCTACACCGGCGGGCCAGTAAACCGGCGCGCAAGGCGGTCGCCGCCGGCGCCACCTACTGGTGCGAAATCGTCGGCGAGCCGCCCGCCGACTGGCCGCGGCGGCTGTGGCTGGCAGCGATCAGCGACGCCGAGCAGGACCGGCTGGACGGTTTCGGGCTGGTGGCGCCCGGTCCGTGGCTGAACGATTGATCCTAGAAATCTCAGTTGGAGAGCGTGATCCGGCCGGGAATGCTGGCAAGCTAT
>CAYRXO010000048.1:0-20168 GCA_964428215.1 uncultured Candidatus Accumulibacter sp.
ATGAGCAAAATATCCGGGCAAAAGCCGGTGATCACCAAGGCGAGAAAGTCAATTGCCGGTTTCAAGATTCGCACGGGTTATCCGATCGGTTGTATGGTTACCCTGCGCGGCCCGAAAATGTACGAGTTCATTGATCGTCTGGTTTCCGTTGCCTTGCCGCGCGTGCGTGATTTCCGCGGTATTTCCGGCAAAGGGTTTGATGGTCGCGGAAACTACAATATGGGGCTCAAGGAGCAAATCATTTTCCCGGAAATCGAGTACGACAAAATCGATGCTTTGCGCGGCATGAATATTAGCGTCACGACGACCGCCAAGACCGACGAAGAAGCGCGTGCCTTGCTTGGTGCGTTTAAATTTCCCTTCAGGAACTGAACGAAATGGCTAAACTCGCTGTGATCAACCGTGGTGAAAAGCGGCGCAAAATTGTTGAAAAGTATGCGAAAAAGCGTGCAGAGCTGGTGGCTGTCGTCAACGATCAAAGCCTGAGTCTGGAAGAGCGCTTCGGAGCGCGTCTGAAAGTTCAGTCGTTGCCACGTAATTCGAGTCCGGTGCGTTTGCGAAATCGGTGCCAATTGACGGGGCGTCCACGCGGCGTATTCAGAAAATTCGGTTTGGGTCGCGGCAAGCTGCGAGACTTCGTGATGCACGGCGAAGTTCCGGGAATGATCAAGGCTAGCTGGTAAGCAGGAGAGAACGTAATGAGTATGAGCGATCCGATCAGCGACATGCTGACCCGCATCCGCAATGCCCAGATGGCAAGCAAGGCTTCTGTCGCCATGCCGTCATCCAAAGTCAAAATCGCCATTGCACAGGTCCTCAAGGACGAGGGCTATATCGAGGATTTTTCGGTCAGCCCGAACAACGGCAAGCCGCTGTTGGATATCGGCCTCAAATACTATGCCGGGCGTCCTGTCATTGATCGGATCGACCGTGTTTCGCGTCCGGGTCTCCGGGTTTATCGAGGTGCTGACGATATTCCGCACGTCATGAATGGTCTGGGGGTGGTGATCGTATCGACGCCCAAGGGGGTGATGACCGATCGTAAGGCGCGTGCCAGCCATATGGGTGGCGAAGTGCTTTGCTTCGTCGCGTAAGAGGAAATTTATGTCCCGCGTTGCCAAAAACCCAATCGTAATTCCAGCCGGTGTCACTGTCGACATCGCGGAGGAGCTTGTTTCGGTCAAGGGTCCTCTCGGTTCGCTCGCTTTTGCCGTGCACCCGGCGGTGACCGTCGAGAGAGAGAGTGGATCTCTGCTGTGCAGGCCAGTGGCAGGTAGCCCGCAATCTGATGCCATGTCTGGCACTGTGCGCGCCGTAGTCTCGAACATGGTGACGGGAGTCAGCAAAGGTTTCGAGCGGCGCCTCAATCTGATCGGAGTCGGTTATCGTGCGCAGGCACAAGGAAATGTGCTCAATTTGACTCTCGGTTTTTCGCACCCGGTGGCCTACAGGTTGCCAAAGGGGATTAGCGCGGAAACGCCGACGCAGACCGAAATCGTTATCAAAGGTGTTGACCGGCAACTCGTCGGTCAGGTGGCGGCTGAAGTGCGCGCCTATCGCAAGCCGGAGCCATACAAAGGTAAGGGTGTGCGATACGCCAACGAAGTGGTTCTGGTCAAGGAAACGAAGAAGAAAAAGTAAGGGTGCCTAGATGATTGACAAAAAAGAGGCGCGTTTGCGCCGGGCGCGCAAAAGTCGCGCCAAAATCGCCGAACTGAAAGCGGTGCGGCTGTCTGTGCATCGCAGCAACCTGCATATTTACGCGCAAGTGATTTCTCCTTGCGGATCGAAGGTGCTGGCTGCGGCTTCTTCGTTAGAGGCTGAAGTGCGCAAGGATCTGCCAAACGGTGGCAACGTCAATGCGGCCAAGCGCATTGGGCAGCTGATTGCCGAACGGGCCAAGTTGGCGGGTGTCGAGCAAGTCGCATTTGACCGTGCCGGCTTTCAGTATCACGGACGGATCAAGGCGCTGGCTGAAGCGGCGCGTGAAGCCGGTCT
Source organism: uncultured Candidatus Accumulibacter sp. (assembly GCA_964428215.1). Taxonomy (GTDB): domain Bacteria; phylum Pseudomonadota; class Gammaproteobacteria; order Burkholderiales; family Rhodocyclaceae; genus Accumulibacter. Next base: position 1,999 of record CAYRXO010000048.1, read on the forward strand.
CAAGTTCTGAGTCTTTAGGGAAGAATTGGAGTAGGCGATGGCTAAACCGCAAAGCAGAAAGCAGCAGCAAACTGACAAGCCCGACGACGGGATGCGCGAAAAAATGATTTCGATCAACCGGGTCACCAAGGTGGTCAAGGGGGGGCGGATTCTCGGTTTCGCGGCGCTTACAGTCGTCGGCGATGGCGATGGTCGTGTCGGCATGGGTAAGGGTAAGTCGCGTGAAGTACCGGTTGCCGTGCAAAAGGCGATGGAAGAAGCGCGTCGTAATCTGATCAAGGTCAGCCTGCGTGACGGCACTTTGCAGCATACCGTGTTGGGGCATCACGGTGCTTCGCGTGTCATGTTGCAGCCGGCTCCGGAAGGTACCGGGATCATTGCCGGTGGAGCCATGCGCGCCGTATTCGATGTCATGGGAATGACCAACGTCGTTGCCAAAGCGCACGGTTCGACCAATCCATACAACATCGTCCGTGCGACGATCAATGGTTTGCGTTCAATGACCACGCCGGCTGAAGTGGCAGCCAAACGCGGCAAGACGGTAGCCGAGATTACGGGGTAAGTCATGGCGGAGAAGAAAATCAAGTTGACTCTGGTCAAAAGCCTGATTGGCACCAAGCAATCGCATCGTGCCACGGTGCGCGGTTTGGGCTTGCGTCGCATGCGCAGTACATCGGTTCTTGAAGACACGCCGGCTGTACGTGGAATGATCAACAAAGTTTCCTACCTGTTGAAGTGTGAAAACTGAGATGAAGCTCAATACCATTCAAGCTGCGGCTGGTTCCCGGCCAGCCAAAAAGCGTGTCGGTCGTGGTATCGGCTCGGGTGTCGGCAAGACCTGCGGTCGGGGCCATAAAGGGCAAAAATCGCGCGCCGGTGGATTTCACAAGGTCGGTTTCGAGGGCGGACAGATGCCATTGCAGCGGCGCTTGCCGAAGCGTGGTTTCAACTCGCTGACCAACGCGCGCAATGTCGAAGTGCGTTTATCGGCGATCGCTGCCTTGCCGGTCGATCAAATCGATCTGGCCGTTTTGCAGCAGGCCAGTCTGATTCCGCAGAATGTCCTGTCGGCGAAAGTCATTCTTTCCGGTGCTATTGAGCGTAAAGTGGTCCTCAAAGGGGTTGGCGCCACTGCCGGCGCGCGCGCTGCTATCGAAGCGGCCGGTGGCAGTATCAGCGATTAACAAGAACAAGTCGTAAAGGTGAATCTTTTTGGCAACTAATACGAGCACTGTCAGTAAAGCCGGCAAGTTTGGCGACCTGAAACGTCGTCTTTGGTTTTTGCTCGGCGCTCTGGTTGTGTACCGGATCGGGTCGCATATTCCCGTTCCGGGTATCGATGCACAGGTGCTCAGCGATCTGTTTCACAAGCAACAAGGTGGCATACTGGGCATGTTCAACATGTTCTCGGGCGGTGCGTTGTCGCGCTTCACCATTTTTGCCCTGGGAATCATGCCCTACATTTCGGCGTCGATCATCATGCAGTTGATGGGCCACGCCAGCCCACAACTCGAGGCGCTGAAAAAAGAGGGCGAAGCCGGGCGGCGCAAGATCACACAATACACACGCTATGGCACCGTTTTTCTGGCCCTGTTCCAGGGAATTGGCATTGCTGTCGCGGTAGAGTCACAGCCGGGTCTGGTGATCGAGCCAGGCATGTTGTTTCGCTTCGTGACCGTCATCACCCTGGTGACCGGAACGATGTTTCTGATGTGGCTTGGTGAACAGGTCACCGAGCGCGGACTGGGCAACGGAATTTCGATCATCATTTTTGCGGGTATCGCGGCGGGTTTGCCGAATGCCATTGGCGGTCTGCTTGAGCTGGTACGAACCGGTGCGATGCATCCACTAACTGCCATCGTCATCAGTGTGCTGGTCGTCCTGGTGACTGCGTGTGTCGTCTTTGTCGAAAAAGGGCAGCGCAAGATTTTGGTCAACTATGCCAAGCGTCAGATAGGCAACAAAATTTACGGCGGGCAAAGTTCTCATTTGCCACTCAAGCTGAATATGTCCGGAGTGATTCCACCGATTTTCGCTTCTTCAATCATTCTTTTCCCGGCAACGATCGCCGGCTGGTTCGGTTCGAATGAGTCGGTGCGCTGGTTGAAGGATATTGCTGGCGCTTTGTCGCCCGGTCAGCCGATTTACGTGATGCTATATGCGGCGGCAATAATTTTCTTCTGCTTTTTCTATACGGCGCTGGTCTTCAACTCACGGGAAACGGCCGATAACCTCAAGCGTAGTGGTGCCTTCGTTCCAGGGATTCGGCCTGGAGAACAGACGGCGCGTTACATAGACAAGATTTTGATGCGATTGACTCTCGTAGGCGCTGCTTATATCACCATCGTCTGCCTGCTTCCCGAGTTTTTGATCCTGAAGTGGAACGTTCCATTCTATTTTGGTGGTACTTCGTTGCTGATCATCGTTGTGGTCACCATGGACTTCATGACCCAGGTCCAGGCGTATGCCATGTCTCACCAGTATGAGAGTCTGTTGAAGAAAGCCAATTTCAAAGGCTCTGGATCGGCGATGAAATAAGATGGCCAAGGAAGATTTGATCGAAATGCAGGGCGAGGTGATTGAAAACCTGCCCAATGCGACTTTCAGGGTAAAACTGGAAAACGGACATGTGGTGCTCGGCTTTATTTCGGGGAAAATGCGCATGCATTACATTCGCATTCTTCCCGGCGACAAAGTGACTGTCCAGTTGACGCCATACGATTTGAGTCGCGCGCGTATCGTTTTTCGCGCCAAGTAAAAATCTCTACGCAACATTCCGGTAGCAGGCTGGCTGCGCCTCTTGCCGGTTAATCAGGAGTTGACCATGAAAGTGCTGGCATCTGTGAAACGCATCTGCCGCAAGTGCAAAATCATTCGACGCAAAGGCACCGTGCGCGTGATCTGTGCGGATCGCCGTCACAAACAGCGTCAGGGTTGATCGGCAAGGCTCATTGAAACGAGCTGAACCGATTGCAGGGATAATTATTTGTTTCGTTTTATTGGGGTGAATCGATGGCTCGCATCGCAGGCGTAAACCTACCGAACCACCAGCATGCCGAGATTGCGCTGACCGCCATCTACGGTATCGGGCGTCCGCGCGCACAAAAAATATGTGATGCGGCTGGTGTTGCACGTTCAACAAAAATGAAGGATCTCACCGAAGCCGAGCTGGAGCGTTTGCGCGATGAGATTGGTAAATTCAGTGTCGAAGGCGATCTGCGCCGTGAGGTGACCATGAGCGTCAAGCGCTTGATGGACCTGGGCTGCTATCGTGGTCTTCGTCACCGTAAAGGTCTGCCGTCGCGTGGTCAGCGTACCCGCACCAATGCGCGTACACGCAAAGGTCCGCGCAAGCCGATTGCCGGCAAGAAATAATAGGATTTAGGACCTGACTATGGCCAAGACCGCTACAAAAGTTCGTAAAAAAGTCAAAATCAGAAAGAATGTCGCTGAGGGTGTAGCCCATATCCATGCGTCATTTAATAACACCATTATCACCATTACTGACCGCCAGGGTAACGCCTTGTCCTGGGCGACTTCGGGTGGCGCCGGTTTCAAAGGCTCGCGTAAAAGTACGCCCTTTGCCGCTCAGGTTGCCGCAGAGGCAGCGGGTCGGGTGGCTGTCGAATGCGGTGTCAAGAATCTCGAGGTGCGTATCACCGGTCCTGGCCCGGGACGTGAATCGTCGGTGCGGGCGCTCAACGCGCTCGGCATGAAAATCACCGCCATTACCGATGTCACCCCGATTCCGCACAATGGTTGCCGGCCGCCAAAGCGTCGTCGGATTTAAGGAGAAATAAGTGGCTCGCAATCTCGATCCGAAATGCCGTCAGTGCCGCCGCGAAGGCGAAAAGCTGTTTCTGAAAGGTGAAAAATGCTTCACCGACAAATGCGCGATTGAGCGTCGTTCTTACGCTCCCGGTCAGCACGGCCAAAAATCTGGACAGCGACTGTCCGATTATGGCGTCCATCTGCGTGAAAAGCAGAAAATTCGTCGCATTTATGGTGTTCTCGAAGGACAGTTCCGCAAAGTTTATAAGGAAGCCGATCGGCGCAAAGGGGTCACGGGTGAAGTACTGTTGCAACTGCTCGAGTCGCGGCTGGACAGCGTTGCCTATCGCATGGGTTTCGCCGCTTCACGTGCCGAGTCGCGCCAGGTCGTCCGACACAACGCGCTGCTGGTCAATGGCCGACGGGTGAACGTTCCGTCGTATCAATTACGCCCTGGCGATGTCGTCGAGGTTGCCGAAACCGCGAAGGGACAGTTGCGGATCAAAGCCGCGCTGACCGCTGCCGAAGCGCGCGGTTTTCCCGAATGGGTCGAGGTGGATGCCAAGGCCGCCAAAGGGACGTACAAAGCGCATCCGGAACGCGCCGAACTCCCGCCGACAATCAACGAAAGTCTGGTCATCGAACTCTACTCCAAGTAGTGACGGCGAGACACGACGGATTCAGGCAAAGGACAGCACATGCAAAGCAGTGGACTATTCAAACCGCGACTCATCAATGTGCAGAGCTTGTCGCCGGTGCACGCTCGGGTGGTCATGGAGCCGTTCGAACGCGGCTATGGACATACCTTGGGCAACGCACTGCGTCGGATTCTGCTTTCGTCGATGCCGGGTTATGCGATCACCGAAGTCAGCATCGATGGTGTTCTGCATGAATATTCGACGATCGACGGTGTGCAGGAGGATGTAGTTGATATCCTGCTCAATCTGAAAGGAGTCGTCTTCAAGCTGAATCACCGCGACGAAGTCATTCTTCATCTGCGCAAGGAAGGCAAGGGTGTCGTTCGTGCCGGCGATATCGAAGGCACGCACGATGTGGAAATCATCAACCCCGAGCATGTGATTGCTCACCTTTCGGCTGGCGGTAAGCTGGTCATGGAATTGAAGGTCGAAAAATCCCGCGGCTATGTGGCCGGTAATCTTCGGCAAATGGGTGATAGCAGCAAGAATATCGGCAAGCTGGTTCTGGATGCTTCATTCAGCCCAGTCAGGCGCGTCAGTTACGCCGTCGAAAGCGCGCGCGTCGAACAGCGTACCGATCTCGACAAGCTGATCATGGACATCGAGACCAACGGTGCCATCGAACCGGAAGAAGCGATTCGCACCGCGGCGCGTATTCTGATGGAGCAGCTTTCAGTCTTCGCCGATCTGGCGGGGACGGCGCTGCCGATCGAATACCAGAAGACGGTGCAGGTCGACCCGTTGTTGCTGCGCCCGGTCGATGACCTGGAGCTGACGGTCCGTTCCGCCAACTGCCTGAAGGCGGAAAATATTTATTATATTGGCGACTTGATTCAGAGAACCGAAAACGAACTGCTCAAAACGCCGAATCTCGGGCGCAAGTCGCTCAACGAAATCAAAGAAGTGCTCGCTGTGCGCGGCCTGACGCTGGGCATGAAACTCGAGAACTGGCCACCGGCTGGGCTCGACAAATAAGCAGCCGGACAAGAACAGGAAGGAATCGATATGCGTCATCGTTTGGGTCTTCGCAAACTGAATCGTACCAGCGCTCACCGCTTGGCGATGTTGCGCAATATGACCGTTTCTTTACTACGCGAAGAATTGATCAAAACCACTCTGCCCAAGGCCAAAGAATTGCGCCGTGTCGTCGAGCCGATCATTACGCTTGGCAAAACGCCAAATCTGGCCAATCGCCGCTTGGCTTTCGACCGTTTGCGCGATCGTGACATGGTGGTCAAGGTCTTTGAAGAACTTGGCATACGGTATGCGACGCGCAATGGTGGTTATCTGCGCATTCTCAAATGTGGCTTTCGGGATGGTGATAACGCGCCGATGGCCTACGTTGAACTTCTTGACCGTCCGGAAGTGAGCGCGGAAGATCCTGCGGTGGGTAAACCTTCCTGAGCGTATTTGCGCTGAAACAAATGCCGGGTTAGTCACCTGGCATTTTTGTTTTCTGCTCGTGAATGTTCAGGAAAGTGAGAGTCGTACGAGAAGGTGATCACAAGGAGTGAAACGCAGTCGACCAGCGCGCCCGCAATTGATCGGCGCCGACGCGATCATCACCAAGTCCTGCCGCCTTACTTGTTCAACGAGCACCGCACTGGGTGCTGGTTTCTCGTCAATGACTCGGAGAGACTCCAGCCATCCATCGTCATATCGGTGACCATGGCGTTTGGCTTGGCGTATAGATTGCCATAACCGTCGAATTCGCGCCCTAGGGTGCCTTGGATACGTCCCTCCCGATTGCAGACCAGCCAGAAATTGCCTTTGGCTGTGATGTCCCCTTTCTTGAATTCGACAACTACATAACTCATTTCAGGATCGAAGTCCCAGGTTTTATTTTCACGGATCAGGAAAGCAAATTTGAAATCTTCCGGGGCAGGATGCGAAAGTTTTGCCGTAAGGACGAAGAATTTTTTGTCTGACTCAAGCCATGCTCGACGCGGAGGGCCTGGCCATACCGGATCGTAACTGACACCTTCGATTGGTGCGAAATCGGCATGGACCAGCTTCACGTTAACCATGGAGGGTTGTTGCGCCGAGATGGCGGCAGAGAATGCCGTCAGAATCAATCCCGCGACTGACAAGCTGAAATTGTTCATTATCCTGCTCCTAGCAAAGATGGTAATCGTTCGACCATTCCGAAAAATGAAAGTCCTGGCCGCATTCTGCACTCCGTACTCCTTTCTCAGTGGATTGAGGGGAGAATAGTGAGTCATCAGTTGAATTGTCCTTGCAGTCGATTCGGCTAAGCGGTGACGAAGTGAACGATCTGCCAGCCGTGCCGTGTCGACTGCTTGACCAGCGACTTCCCTCGGAATCAAGCCAGAGAACTGCTGAAGATCACCGTAGCAATCGCGAAATAGTTCAGGACCCCGAGAACGTCAATCGCGGTCGTTACAAAGGGCCCGGTGGCAATCGCCGGATCGATCTTCATCCGGTGGAACAGCATAGGTAGCAAGACCGCCAGAATGGCCGCGCCAGTCATGTTGCCGAGAATGGTCAGGCCGACGACCATGCCGAGCTGCACGCTGTGGTGAACGAAAGTCCCGAACAATGCTAGGCAGGTGCCATACAAGGCGCCCAGTATCAGGCCGACGCGAAATTCTTTGAACAAAAAGCGCCAGGTGTGGCGCAGGTCGATGGCGCCGGTGGCGAGTCCGCGTACGGCGACGGTGGCCGATTGAACGCCGACGTTTCCGGCCATGCCCATGATGACCGGCAGGAAGGCGCTTAGCGCCAGCACCTTGGCGAGTATGCCTTCGAAGTGCTCAATGACACCAGTCGCGGCTAATCCGCCTCCAAAAGCAGCTAGTAGCCACGGCAATCGGATACGGGCGATCTTGAACGGCGAGTGTGCGAGTATTTCCGATTCGCTGGTGCCCGCCATGCGCAGCATTTCTTTTGTTGTTTCACTTTGAATGACGTCCAGCACATTGTCCACCGTCACCGCGCCGACCAGCACTCCATCGCCATCGATGACCGGCAGGGCCAACAAATTGTGCTTGTCGACCATGCGGGCTACGGCCTCCTGCTTGGTGTCGGTCGTCACCTTGATGGTCTGCGGGTTCATCAGTTCTTCAAGCCGCGCATCGGGTGGTGCCAGCAATAACTGGCGCAAGGAAATGACGCCCGCCAGACGCCCGCCAAGGCCGGTGACGTAGAGATAAAACACTGTGTCCTGTTCGTCACGCGTGCGGATCGACTTGATCGCTTCCTCGACCGGCGTATCGAGCGGCAAGGAAAAAACATCGGTGGTCATGATGCCGCCGGCGGTGTCCGGATCGTAGCGTAGGAGGCTCTCGACATCTTCCTGATCGTCCTTGGGCAGGATCGCCAGCAAACGGTCGCGCTGCGTCTCGTCGAGCGAACCGAGCAGGTCGGTCAGCGCTTCTGGACTCAGATAAAGTACCAGTTCCGAAAGTACGGCGGGTGGCAACTCGATCAACAGATATTCGCGCATCTCTGGTGAGACAAGCTTGAGAACTTCGGCTGCGACTTCCTTTTCCTGGATGTCGCAAAAGACTCCCGCAGCCCGGTTCTTGCTCAGCGCGCCGAGAATCTCGGCCAGTTCGTCCGGAGCGATCTTGGCCAGCATGCGCTTCAGCGAGCGGTGCGCACTGTAGTCGTAAAGACGGCCGATGGTTTCCACCAGCAACTTCTGTTTGGAATCGCCTTCTTCTTCCGGGAGCGATCCCTTTGTATCGGTATCAATAAACATCGCCACCTCCGCCAGCATTGTCCGCGCCCGGCAGGGCACGAGTTAAGATTATCAGCGTGTAAGTCGCCCGGCGACTTACCAACTTCTCCTCGCGATTCGTGGGAAAGGATCGGTGGTAAGGGTGGCGGACACCGTTTTCATTCTTCAGCGTGGTTGAAATAAAGACATGTCCGCTAGAGCGAGTCCGCCTTATAACACAATCGGCAGCACATCCGACAGATCGGGTAAAAGTCAGGCAATTGAGCAATTGTCGCATCATTGCCAAGAGGATAGAGTCAGCGGGCACTTTCATTCCGTTCGAAAGCCATCGGAGACGAAGAGTTGACTTGATTTGACAAGCGCTTGCTTAACAAATTGACTCTTCGCGTTGTTGAAGCGCCCACATCTGGGCATAGAGACCGCCGGCTTCAAGAAGCTGGCTGTGTGTGCCGCGTTCAACGATCCGTCCACTCTCCATGACCAGAATCTGGTCGGCATTAAGCACTGTCGAAAGCCGGTGTGCGATGACCAGAGTCGTGCGGCCGCGGGCGGCGTTTTCGAGGCTGCTCTGTATCGCCTGCTCGGTTTTCGAATCCAGAGCTGAGGTCGCCTCGTCGAAAATCAGCATCGCCGGATTCTTCAGCAACGCGCGGGCTATGGCGACGCGTTGTTTCTCGCCGCCGGAAAGTTTCAGCCCACGCTCGCCGACCAGCGTCTGGTAGCCGTCAGGCAACAGATCGATGAATGCGAACAACTGTGCCGCTTCGGCGGCAGTGATGACCTCCTCCCGCGTCGCACCCGGGCGACCGTATTCGATGTTGTAGTAAATGCTGTCGTTGAACAGTACGGTATCTTGCGGCACGATGCCGATGGCGGCACGCAGGCTGGCCTGCGTCAGCTGCCGGATGTCGGTACCGTTGAGGCGGATCCCGCCAGCACTGACATCGTAGAAGCGGTAGAGCAGGCGTGCCAATGTCGATTTGCCCGAGCCGGATTCGCCAACGACGGCTACCGTCTGTCCGGCGGGAATGGTGAAATCGATGCCGTACAGAATCTGACGGTTGGCTTCGTACGAAAAATCGACCTTGTCAAAACGGATGTCCACCGGGCCCGTCCGGCGGCTGACGGCGTTGTCTGCGTCGGCGATTTCCCGGTTTTCGGCCAGCAAATTGAACATGCGCTCGATATCGGTCAATGACTGACGTATTTCGCGATAAACGACGCCGAGGAAATTCAAAGGCATATACAGCTGGATCAGAAAGGCATTGACCAGTACCAGATCACCGAGCGTCATGCGCTCGTCGACGACCCCGCTGGCCGCGCGCCACATCATCGCCGTCACACCGCAAGCAATGATCAACTGCTGACCCAGGTTGAGCCAGGAGAGGGACAGCTGGCTGCGCGTCGCGGCGTCTTCCCATTTGCCAAGCTGCTCGTCGTAACGATGTGCCTCGAAGGCTTCATTGTTGAAATACTTGACCGTTTCATAATTGAGCAGCGCATCGACCGCGCGGGTGTTGGCAGCCGAATCGCTTTCGTTGACCTTGCGCCGAATGCCGATCCGCCAGTCGCTGATCTTGACGGTGAACACGATGTAAGCGGTCAGCGACAGCAGTGTGATCAATACAAAAGTACTGTCGTACTTGAGCAGCAGGATCGACAGTACCAGGCAGATTTCGATCAACGTCGGCAAGATCGAGTACAGGGTGAAGCTGATCAAGGTTGATATCGAGCGTGTGCCTCGCTCGATATCGCGCGAAACGCCGCCTGTCTGGCGCTGTAAATGAAAACGCAGTGACAGTTCGTGCAAATGGACGAAGACCTGCAGAGCCAGCCGGCGGACGGCGCGCTGAGTGACGCGTGCGAACAGCACTTCGCGCAGTTCAGTGAACAGCGAGGTCGAGAAACGCAGCACTCCGTACCAAGCCAGCAGCAATATGGGCAGGGCTAAGGTGCGTTGATTACCGGACAAGGCATCGATCATGTCCTTGAATACCAGCGGAACGGCGACGTTGGCTGCTTTGGCGACGAACAGAGACGACAAGGCCAGCAGTACGCGCCATTTGTACAGCCAGAGGTAAGGAAGCAATTTGCCCAGGGTTGGCCAGAGATGGTTGTCGGTGGAAGAGGAGTGGTTGGCGGCTGGGTAGGAAGAGGCGTAGCGGCGCATGCGTAAGTCATCAGCAGATTTGCGGAAGCACAAGAGTATGCCTTGTCAGGACCAATAGATGCGAGAACAGTGAATGCAGCACCTGGCAAGTGCCTGGTTGATTGCGGATAAACCCGGCAGGGCGGTGTCCGTGGTTCAGATCGGAGCCCGCCGCATCAAATCATTGATGACTTGGGGGCATTGCTGTTCACCGCATGCAGGCACGAGGATGCCGAAGCCAGGTGGTTAGACGGAAACGCGCCATCCTGAATCGAAAACTTTCCTTAAACAGATGAAATAAACACCTGCGCCGTTCTGTGCTGCATCCTGTTGGTTGGGGCGGTGGCCTTCGAGACAAGTGATTGTGCTGTCGAATTTTTTTACAATTTGATAGATAGTGAAGACAATGCATCGAGGAAAAATAAATATTTTCAATCGTTTAATATTTTGGCCTGATTCTTGCTTGGTGATGTGTGGAAATTTTTTGGCTATCAACCGTCAATTTCCATCGCGACAAGCCCGGTTTTTGGGTTCCGGTGATACGTTGATTATGGTTCTGTTGGTCATTTTTGCGCGTTGATCACCATCGTCATTCTAGGAGAGGTTTGTGAATACTTTCAGATATAAAACAAAAGCGCTGCTTGCGGCGGTGGCTATGACGGCTTCTGTCGGCGCCTCGGCGACGGCACTGACGGGTGTCTCAATTTCAGGGAATTACATCGTCTGGTTAGAAAATGCTGGTGGCTTGCTCTTGCCGAAGTCGTCGCCAACGGCGTCGGATATCGGTACCGCGCTCGGTGGTAACGCGGCGGCGCCCGGTGGAAACGTCGAATTGAGTAAATTTGGCGGTCCGGTAACAACCCTGAGCGGTGTCGCCGGCAGCACTAACGTTACTCTTAGCAGTCTTACCTGGGCTGACTGGACCGGCAACGGCAATGCCTTGGCCGCCCGCTATATCCAGGATGCCGCCGTCAAGACTTTCGGGGCGCCCCTGAGTTCGGCTAACCTGAATACAGCGTTGACTAATTTCCTTAGTGTCGACATCGACCCGAGTCCTTCTTCGGTGCGCTACATGTGGCAGTTGGTCAGTGACCCGAACATTTCCTATGTCGATGTCACTGGCTATATTTTGACGGTTGGTCTGGCGGGTCTGTTTGATGCGACAGGTTTTCTGAATACTCTGAGTGCCGGCACGGGGGCGCCTGTACTGACGGGTACGAATCAGGCCAGCGAGGTGGTCAAGGTTACCAGGGATGGTTCCGGCCCGTTCTATCTGTATGGCTTCACGGCGACGCCCTCTGGTGTGCATGCCGCTGATCGCGTCTCCTATACGGGTAATTTCGAAGTCACGCTCCTTCCTGAGCCGGCGAGTCTGGCGTTGTTTGGTATTGGCTTGTTCGGTTTGCTGGCGACTCGTCGCCGCCGCTAATTCCCGGCCAAGCTGAGGCGGGCGGTTCGCCGCCTGCCCGCCCGACATTCAAAATAAATCGATCGCCGGTGCTGCTGGTCGCCGGAAGGAGAGTTGCGGCTTGTAATCGCCGTAAGATTGAGGTTTATCATGTCTTTGACCCTGTTCTTTGGGTTGTGTTTAGTTGTTTCGGGTGTTGTTATTCGATTCGGGATGTTTTTGACTACGCGCCTTGGAGTGCTGGACCATCCGGGGGGGCACAAGCAGCATGGTGCCAGTACGCCTTTCGTCGGCGGTTTCGGTCTCATGGCGGTGGTGATGACGGTTCTCTTTTTTGGTTCCGCTTATTTTCCCGAGCTTTGGTTGCATCCGATCCAGATCATCGCAACCTGCGCAGCTATACTGTTTGTCACAGGTTTTGCTGATGATATTTGGCACCTCGGGTTCAAAACTCGCTTGCTCATCCAGGTCATGGTGGCGGTTGGCATGGTTTATCTGGGCGGTGTCGAACTGGCAACATTGGGGCAGATCATTCCTTCCTTTTCCATCAATTTAGGTTTTTTGGCCATACCTTTTACAATCTTCGCTGCTGTTGGGCTGATTAACGCGCTGAACATGATCGATGGTCTCGACGGGCTGTCAGGTTCGCTGTCCTTGATCAGCCTCGGCTTGACCGCTGTCGTGGCCACTGCTGCGCAGAGCACGACCTATCTGATCCTTATTGTTGCCCTCATGGGGGGGGTTGCCGGTTTTCTTTATTACAATTTGCGTTACCCGTCAAACAGGCAGGCACGAGTTTTTCTTGGCGATAATGGCAGCATGTTGCTCGGCTTTATCTTCGCCTGGCTCTTCATTGCGCTCTCGCAAGGGTCGCGTCCGGCAATGACGCCGGTTACCGCGTTGTGGTTGTTTGCCGTGCCGCTCATGGATACTATCAGCGTGATGCTGCGACGGATCCTGGCGGGAAAGTCACCGTTTCACGCGGACAGAAATCATCTTCATCACCTGTTCGTTCGCGCGGGATTTCGCGTCAGCGATACCGTTCGGATTGTTGCTCTGCTTCAACTGGTTCTTGGCGCCTTCGGAATTGTCGGATGGCAGTTGAGAGTGCCGGAGTATCTGATGTTCTGGCTATTCATCCTGGCTTCCGCTAGTTATTTCTTGGTGATTTTGCAGCCTCGCTATTTCGTGCACTACCTGCGTCGACTGAACGCGGCCATGGGCTTGGTTCCGGTCCTGGCTCGCGGAGTGTTCGTTGGCTATTTTGCTAGAGAGGACGCTAAAGGCATAGTTGGTGATCTCGCTGAAAAACTGGCTGACCGCTACAATTGCCAATTCAGCCTGAAACAGGCAGAACACCGCAAACCAAGTGAGACCAACGTCTATGCTGTAATTGAAATCGAAGGTGGTTTTGATGAGGTGTCTGCCGGTGAGGTTCGGCGACTTTTAGCTGAGGTCAGAAGAAATTTATCGGGGCAACGCAATCTGCAGTTGCGCCTGTTCATTCAACGGGAAAAGGAAAACGATCGTCGGGTCAAGCAACTGGCGGGTTTTGGAAAAACGGAAGCACGGCGAGGAGTGGACCGGCGAGAAAAATCAAATAATCCCCTCTCCTGTACCTCCGTTACCAGTCATAAAAAGAAGATGGCGAGAGTTGTCCGAGTGTAAGATATATTTACCGAGGTTCAAATCGCCAAGCCGATAATCCAAACCTTTCTCTTGCTAGGCGCAACAGAAGTAGTGAGATCTGCTTGGCTACTTTCTCAAGAAGATAGTTGGGATGTAAAAAGCTTTTGGGCAGAAAATTATTATACAGATATATTATTGCATTTATAAATCATTAGCAAAGTGAAGGCAAGTCCCTTTCTCAGAAAAGTCGTGCAGCAAGTGAGGGCGACATGTTCGCGAATGATCGTAGAAATGGAATGAATCGTAAGTTGTATCTTGTTCAATAGAATTCTCATTGTCTGTACAGGCAACATTTGTCGTAGCCCGGCAGCGGAACATATACTGCGACAGCAATTGTCTAGCTTGGCGTCCTGGCAGGGGGCGGTCCGCTCTGCGGGTACGGGAGCATTGGTTAACCATCCTGTCGACGAGACCACCGAGGCACAGTTGCGTGCTGACGGCGGTCCCGATCTCAAGGCGCATCGCGCCGTGCAACTCGCCCTTGAGCATTTGCGATGGGCCGATCTGGTATTGGTTATGGAAAAGCATCATCGACAGGTTGTTTTGAATATTGATGCGGCGGCGCGTGGCAAAACATTTTTGCTGGGACATTGGCTGGATATTGAAATCCCCGATCCATATCGGCGCGGAGAACAGGCGCATGCCGATGCCTTGCGACTTATTCGTGTGGCTATTTCGTCCTGGCTCAACAAGTTTCGGACATGCGCATAGATTCATCTAGGTGATCGTTTAGCGGCATTCCTTGGTGCATTACTGGTGCTCTTGGATTTGGGGCTCGAGCCCGTCATTGAAGATTTCCGACTGTTTTTTAATGCATGGAGCAGTGTCTGCTCCATGCTGTGTGTAGAAGGGGCACTGCTCGGCGCAAGCTTAAACGAGCGGCATTGCCAGAGTAATAAAAAGGATTCATGAATGAGCAATTCTGTTCCATTGATCAATAAATTGCGGCCAATACTGACTACTTTGCTGCTTGGTTCGCTGTCTGCTTGTGCTATGTCGCCTGGTAATCACAGTTATTCGCCGACCGAGCATTCGGAGGTCAAGGTTCCCGTACAAAAAGGCGAAGAGGTCTTTCCCGAAAACATAAAGATAAAGCAGATCAGCGCTGAATTGATCATTAACATGTTCAAGGCGTCTCGCCCAAATCAGATGCCGGGTAGCCGCGCCAGCACTAGCCTGGCAAAAGCATCGCAAGTCGACCCGGCGGCTCAAGCCATCAATTATCGACTCGGCCCTGGCGACATCATTTCCATCATCGTTTGGGATCATCCGGAACTCACCACACCTGCCGGTACCTTCCGTACCGCCGAGCAAGCGGGAACCGTGGTGGCCGAAGACGGAACGATCTTCTATCCCTACGTTGGTGTCATCAAGGTTGCCGGAAAGACCATGCGTGAAGTACGCGATATTTTAGCCAATAAACTCGCTAAATACATCGAAAAAGTTCAAATCGATGTCCGCATGGCTCAATTTCGTAGCAAACGGGTGTATGTCGTTGGCGAGGTCGCCAAACCGGGTACGCAGGATATTACCGACATACCAATGACCGTTCTGGAAGCCGTCAATCGCGCCGGGGGATTCACACCCGAAGCCGATTACAGCCGTGTACTGCTTACTCGGCGCGGTACGACATACCGTGTCGACATTCAAGCCATGTATGAAGAAGGTGCCACTGAGCAAAATACTTTGCTGGAACCGGGAGATATCCTCAATGTCTCCGACCGCAGCTACAACAAGATTTTCGTGTTGGGCGAAGTCCTGAAGCCGGGGTCGATGGTCATGAACAAAAAGCGCTCGACGCTCGCCGAAGCCCTGAGCGATGCCGGTCACATCAATCAAGATCGCGCCAGTCCGCGCTGGATTTACGTCATGCGTAGCGACAGTGACACGCCCGAATTATTCCATCTCGACGGACGCTCGCCAGACGCCATGTTGTTGGCCGACCGCTTCCCGCTCAAGCCGCGCGACATCGTCTACGTCGACGCCGCTGACATCATCCGCTGGAACCGCGTGATCTCCAACATTCTGCCGACATCCAACATGCTCAACCTGACCAGTGGCACGCGTTACCCACTGTTCGGCGGACGGCAATAGATCAGGTCGAAAATGATGCAAAAAGCTCAAGCCCCGTGGTAGGTTGGGACATATCCGTTTAGGATGTTTTGTTAATTAGCCGCAAAGCATTGCTTTCCCGCAATCGCGGGGGCGTAGGTTTGAGTTTTATTTTGATTTTTATTTTTTCGGAAATTTGTTTTCCGGCAATGCTTAAGGCGACACAGAACAATTCATGGAACAAGACCAACTCAAAGTGAGTGCTGTAGCACAGACTGTCGGTACATCGCAAACATCCCAAGTGACATTAGAAGAAAATGACGAAGGAGTTTCTATCGGCGAAATAGTAGCGACGATCATGGAATACAGATGGCTGATCGTTGCTGTAACTGTCTTGGCAATATTGATCGGTCTGGTTGTCATATTCGTTGCCAGGCCGGTTTACCGCGCCGATGGACTTTTGCAAGTCGAGGAAAAAAATAATGGCATTGGCTCGCTAAAAGCGCTGCAACCTTTGCTTGGAGAGGAAACCAACGTTTCGGCTGAGATAGAGATTCTGGCGTCGCGCATGGTCTTGGGTCGGGTGGTCGACAAACTAAAGCTCGATATCAATGTGGTGCCAAAGACTTTTCCGTTGATCGGCGGCACCATTGCACGTCGATACCAAGAGCCTGAACCAAGAGCACCCCTTTTTGGTTTCTCCAGCTATGCTTGGGGAGGCGAAAAAATCCAGATTGATGGACTGGACGTGCCACGACTGTATCTCGATGAACCACTGCTTCTTGTTGCGGGCGAAGCAGGTTCGTATTCCTTGATCGATGATTCCGGTAAAGCTCTGCTTGAGGGTGCTGAGGGTATTCGGGCCAACAAGCAAGGCTTTTCAATTTTCGTGGCGCAACTCAAGGCGCGCCCTGGTACCAAATTCATTTTAAGCAAACGGTCTCAGGAAGCCGCCATTGCTCAATTGCGCAATAACTACTCAGTCAAGGAGCGTGGCAAAAAATCTGGAATCATCGAACTGGGCTTGCTGGGGAACGACTACGATCAAATCGGTGGCGTGCTGGACGAAATCCTTAACACCTATGTGCGCCAAAATGTTGAGCGCCGTTCGGCTGAAGCGGAGAAAACGCTCAAGTTTCTCGATACACAGCTTCCCGCGTTAAAGGCTCAGCTCGACGCGGCTGAAGCCGCCTACAACAACTACCGCCAAAGCCGAGGCTCGCTCGATCTCAGTTTGGAAACCCAGGGCGTACTGAAATCGGTGGTGGATGTTGAAGACGCTGCCGTCAAGCTTAAACAGGAGCGTGAAGAACTGCGCCAGCGCTTTACCGCTGAACATCCAGCTATTCAGGCTGTTGACGCGAAACTGGCGCGACTCAACGAGCGTCGCAGACAGTTTGAAAATGAAGTAGCAAAACTACCCGATACCCAACAGACGGTTCTGCGTTTGGCCAGAGACGTGGAGGTGTCCGGCAAGCTTTACACCGAACTATTGAATACCGCGCAGCAACTCAAAGTTTCCAAAGCCGGTACGGTTGGAGATGTGCGCATAATCGACTTTTCTGCTGTTGCTCGAGATCCTGTTGGCATTAAACCCATCGCAATTTTGGGAATTTCGACGCTTCTTGGATTGATGACCAGCTTGCTGATCATTTTGGTGTTGCGCGCTCTACGAGTTATGGTAGAAGATCCCGAGGTCATAGAAACCAAGCTGGGTTTGCCGGTATACGCGACAGTGCCGCACAGCAAGACTGAGCTGATGCTAAGTCGTAAATCGAAGACGGGTGAAAGTGTTGGCGAATTACTGGCGATTAGCCAACCCGACGACGACGCCGTCGAAAGCCTGCGCAGCCTGCGCACCACGCTGCACTTCGCCATGCTTGATGCCCGCCGTAGTTCAGTACTGGTGACCGGTTCCAGTCCCAGTTTGGGCAAGAGTTTCATCTCGAAAAATCTGGGTGCCGTTCTGGCGCAGCTGGGCAAGCGCATCGTTCTAGTCGATGGAGATTTACGACGTGGTCACATTCACAAGGAATTCGGATTGCAGCGAGCGATTGGTGTTTCCGAGTATGTCGCGGGCCAGAACACGCTAGACGACATTGTTAAAGCCACGCGCGTGAAGGATCTTTCCGTCGTCACAACCGGCCAGATTCCGCCCAATCCTTCCGAGTTGTTGATGCACCCCCGATTCGAGGAATTGTTGATCGCGCTCGGCCAACGTTTCGATACCCTGATCATTGATGCGCCACCGATTCTTGCCGTTTCCGATGCGGCGATTATCGGGCGACATGTGGGAGCGACTCTGGTGATAGCGCGTGCCGGTAAACAGCCGATTCAGGAACTGGAGCAGGCCGTTAAGCGCCTTAACCAGGCGGGTGTTCAGGTTAAGGGATTCATTTTCAATGATCTGAATATAGATCGACAGCGCTACCGTTATGGCTATAAAGGATACGTATATCGTTACTCATATAATACTAAAGATTAAATATTTTTAGTTCATACAAAAAATTCGAGAAAGTTCACGCAAAGTGTTGATTTTTAGGAAAAAATAATAGTTATAAAATTATTTTTTAAGGTAAACCAGATTTGTTAATGTATTAGTAAATAGGTATTTGGGTGCGCTTTCGCGTAACCAATCACCCCCTTACTGAAATGGCGGGCAAAGGCGGCATTGGTAGTCCTTGGCGGCCGGCCTGAAGG
>CAYRXO010000049.1:0-20071 GCA_964428215.1 uncultured Candidatus Accumulibacter sp.
GTCAAACCGGAAACTAACTACTCCTGTCCGCGTGACAGCGACGTAGAGCCCCTGCTGATCGGCAATCTTGTAGATCTTTCCCGTGGGCTTCAGCGCCTTCAACTTCAAGTCAGTGAGCATCTCATCCCCCGAACTGATACCGTCAACCGATACCGTCAGGGCATTTGACGGTATCAACCGTGGTCGTTCAAGGCCGGCTCTTCGATACCGTCACCAATACCGCCAATTTCGGCGCGCTTTGGCGAGGCGATTTGAGACCAGATGAGACGCTAACCAGTTGTCAGGACTTGCTTTTCCCCGGAGAACCGGACGACATGGGACGACCTGACACGAAGATAATTTATTCCCACTCGATCGTAGCCGGCGGCTTCCCGGAAATGTCGTAAACCACCCGGTTAATGCCCCGCACTTCGTTGATGATCCGATTTGATACTTTGCCGAGCAGGGTGTACGGCAGTTCAGCCCATTGGGCGGTCATGAAATCCTGGGTCTCTACGGCGCGCAGAGCAAGGACATATTCGTAAGTACGGCCATCACCCATGACGCCGACCGATTTGACCGGCAGAATGACGGCAAAGGCCTGGCTGGTTTTTTCGTACCAACCGGCAGCGCGCAACTCGTCGATGAAGATTGCGTCGGCGCGACGCAGCAGATCGGCATATTCGGGCTTCACTTCACCGAGAATGCGAACGCCGAGACCGGGACCGGGAAAGGGGTGGCGGTATACCATGTCGTGGGGCAGGCCGAGGGCGATGCCGAGTTCGCGGACTTCATCTTTGAACAATTCGCGCAAGGGTTCGAGCAGCCACAGATTCAGTTTTTCTGGCAGGCCGCCGACGTTGTGATGGCTCTTGATGGTGTGCGCCTTCTTGGTCTTGGCGCCTGCCGATTCAATCACATCCGGATAGATGGTTCCTTGCGCCAGCCAGCGGGCGTTGGGCAATTTGCCGGCTTCGGCCTGGAAAACCTCGACGAATTCCCGACCGATGATCTTGCGCTTTTCTTCCGGGTCGACGACGCCCTTTAAATGCGTCATGAACTGATCACCTGCATCGACGTAGATGACATGAACCCCGAGATGGTGTGCGAAGGTGGCCATGACCTGCTCGGCTTCATGCAGACGTAGCAGACCGTTGTCGACGAATACGCAGGTCAGCTGATCGCCAATGGCACGATGGATCAGCGCCGCGGCAACCGAAGAGTCGACGCCTCCCGACAGACCCAGGATCACTTCTTCGTGACCGACCTGATGGCGAATTTTGGCAACGGCTTCTTCGACGTAGTCGGGCATATTCCAGTCGTGCCCGCAACCGCAGATATCGCGGACGAAACGTTCGAGAATTTCCTTGCCTTTGAGCGTGTGGGTCACTTCCGGGTGAAACTGAACGCCGTAAAAACGGCGTGTTTCGTCCGCCATGGCGGCGATCGGCGTCGACGAGTTGCTGCCGATGACCTTGAAGCCCGGCGGCAAGGCGGTGACTTTGTCACCATGGCTCATCCAGACGTCGAGCAAACCATGTTGGTCGGTGTTCTGACGATCTTCGATGCCATCGAAAAGCGGCGAGTGGCCGTGCGCACGCATTTCGGCATAACCGAATTCTCGTCGCGATGAACTTTCTACGCTGCCGCCGAGCTGTGCCGCCATCGTTTGCATGCCGTAACAGATGCCGAGCACCGGAACGCCCAAGCTGAAAACGACCGGCGGTGCCTTGAAATCATCGACGGCATAGACCGAATTCGGGCCACCGGAGAGAATGATCCCCTGCGGCGCGAAATCGAGAATAAAGCGCTCGCCGACGTCGTAGGGATGCAACTCGCAGTAAACCTGCTGCTCACGCACCCGACGGGCGATCAGCTGGGCAACTTGTGAGCCAAAATCGAGGATCAGGATTTTCTGGTGCGACATGATGAACCTCAAGAGCGTAGCGTACGGCAGGACGAACGATCAATCGACGTGGTAATTCGGCGCTTCCTTCGTAATCTGCACGTCATGCACATGCGATTCGCGCACTCCGGCGGCGGTGATCTCGACAAAGGTCGCGCGATCATGCATTTCCTCAATCGTCGAACAGCCAAGATAGCCCATTGATGAACGCAAGCCGCCCGTCAACTGGTGAATTACCGCCAGTACCGAACCCTTGTAAGGCACACGGCCTTCGATACCCTCCGGCACCAGCTTGTCGACATTGGCCGTCGGATCCTGGAAGTAGCGGTCGGCAGCGCCAGCGGCCATGGCGCCGATCGAACCCATGCCACGGTATGATTTGTACGAGCGTCCCTGGTACAGCTCGACTTCACCTGGCGCCTCCTCGGTACCGGCAAACAGGCCGCCGAGCATCACCGCCGCGCCACCAGCCGCGATGGCTTTGGCAATATCGCCCGAATAGCGGACACCGCCATCGGCAATCAACGGGATGCCAGTGCCCGCGAGAGCGTCGAAAACCATCTGGATGGCAGTGATCTGCGGCACGCCGACACCGGCGACGATACGCGTGGTGCAGATCGAACCGGGACCAATGCCGACCTTGACCCCGTCCGCACCGTGATCGATCATCGCCCGCGCGGCGTCAGCGGTGGCAATGTTGCCGCCGATCACGTCGACCTTCGGCAGATTTTTCTTGATCCAGTTGACGCGGTCGAGAACGCCTTGAGCGTGCCCATGCGCGGTATCGACGACCAGAACGTCGACCCCGGCCTCGACGAGCATCTCGGCCCGCTCTTCGGTTCCCTGGCCGACACCGACCGCCGCGCCAACGCGCAGCCGGCCAGCGCTATCCTTGCTGGCATCAGGATGTTCGGTGGTTTTGATGATGTCCTTGACCGTGATCAGGCCGCGCAACTCGAAGTCGTCATTGACTACCAATACCCGTTCTAGACGGTGTTTATGAATCAGCGCCTTGCCTTCTTCGATCGTCGCGCCTTCGTGCACGGTGACCAAGCGATCGCGTGGCGTCATGATGTTGCGTACCGGCTGATCGAGTTTCGTTTCGAAGCGCAGATCGCGGTTGGTGACGATGCCGACCACGGTTTCGCCATCGACGACAGGTACGCCGGAAATCTTGTGCTGGTGGGTCAGGGTCAATACATCGCGTACCGGCATGCTGGGCGGGACGGTGATCGGATCTTTGAGAATCCCCGATTCGAAACGTTTGACTTTGGCGACTTCGGCGGCCTGTGCCTTGGCGCCAAGATTTTTATGGACGATACCGATACCGCCCTCCTGAGCCAGGGCGATGGCCAGACGGCTTTCGGTAACGGTATCCATGGCCGCCGAAACCAGCGGCAGATTGAGCAGGATGTTGCGTGTCAGACGAGTACGCAGGCTGACATCGCGCGGCATGACGTAGGAGTGGGCGGGAACCAGGAGGACGTCGTCAAAGGTCAACGCCTTGTGGATTAAACGCATGGCTTTGATCCAGGGTCACAAATAAGTATTATACAGTGTGTGTTGTCGAACCTTGTCGATCCATGAAACACTCTATTCTTGCTTTTCTGATGCTCGTTTCCTGTTCGGTGAATGCCGAGATTTATCGTTGGCAGGACGACAACAACAAAACGATCATTTCCGATCGCCCGCCGCCGAGCAATGTACGCAAGTTGAAAAAGGTCGAATCGGAAGCGCCGCCAGCCGACGCCGGCAAAACGATGGCTGACCGGGAGATGGAATTCCGCAAGCGCCAGAAGGACGCGAAAGAAAGCGCCGAGAAGGCGGAAAAAGATAAGCGTCAGGCCGCCGAAAAACAGGATAACTGCGACCGGGCGCGACGAGCGCTCAAGGTATTCGAATCCGGCGAACGTGTGGCGACCCAGGACAGCAAGGGTGAGCGCGTCTTCCTCGATGAGGCGCAACGCGAACGCGAGACCGTGCGCAACCGCGAGTTTATCCAACAGAACTGCAACTGAGGCCGCGGCGAACTGCCAATGGCAGGCTATTCGCTGTCGCCTGCCCCTTTCTTCATCACTTTGCCTTCAGCGGCGCGTTGCTTGCGCACTTCCTTGGGGTCGGCAAGCAGCGGCCGGTAGATTTCCACCCGATCCTGATCGCGCAGGGGGGTATCGGGCTTGGCCAATTTGGCAAAGATGCCGAGTTTGTTTTTCGCCAGATCGATTTCCGGATATTTTTCCAGCAAGCCCGAGGCTTCGATGGCCTGACGAACCGTCGTGCCGACCGGCAGTTTCAGGCTGACGAGGGTTTGTTTCTTCGCCAGCGCGTAGACGACTTCGATACGCAGCGGATCAGCCATGTTGCAGACCGTAAACCTCGTTGGCGCGCTGGACGAAAGCATCGACGAAGCTGTTGGCGATATGCCCGAAAACCGGTCCGATCACTTTTTCGAGCATCTTGCTGGAAAATTCGTAGGACAAATGGAATTCGATCTTGCAGGCCTGCGCGGCCAGCGATTTGAATCGCCATAAGCCGTTGAGCCGTCGAAATGGCCCGTCCACGAGATGGATCGTCATCGATAACGGTGCATCCTTGTCGTTCTCGGTGGTGAAATGCGATTTGACGCTGCGGTAATTGATATACAGTGTGGCCACCGTCTTGCGCTCGTCGCGAAAGGCGCAATGGCTCTTGCTGCACCAGGGCAGAAAAATCGGATAGTCCTCGACGCGGTCCACCAGTTCGAACATCTGTTGCGACGATCGCTCGATCAGCACCGATTTCTCGACCAGGGCCATCCGCGCCTTGCCTCGCCAATCCTGTAGAATGCTTGATTCTAGCATTGCTGCCGAGCGATTTTGCGGGAAACGGGTTCCATGAGCATCGCCACCAACAAGAAAGCCTTTCACGATTATTTCATCGAAGAAAAGTTCGAAGCCGGCGTGGTGCTCGAAGGCTGGGAAGTGAAAGCGATACGCGCCGGAAAAGCGAGCATCAAGGAAGCGTATGTCATCGTGCGCGATGGCGAGGTTTTCCTGTTCGGGATGCACATTACCCCGTTACTGGCCGCGTCTTCGCACGTCCGTCCCGATCCGCTGCGCACGCGCAAACTGCTGTTGCACGCCAAACAGATCAGCAAGCTGATCGGCCAGGTCGAGCGCGCCGGTTACACCCTGATGCCGCTGGATCTGCATTTCCAGCGCGGGCGGATCAAGGTCGACATCGGTTTGGCGAAAGGGAAAAAACAGTACGACAAGCGCGAGGCCGAGAAAGAACGCGACTGGCAACGCGAAAAGGCGCGGCTGCTGCGCGTCAAGGCCTGACGCTCGCCGTCATCCCGTGCCATCCGGCATATAGGGCGCTTCAGACAGCGGCGTTCCGGTTCAACTGAAATAGCGCAAGGATCGTTGCTGACGGATTTCTTCGCTGGCGGCTTCGCTGATCCGTTGGTGCACGAAATTGATATGCGTCTGTGCCGCGTGCCACGCCTGTTCGGGCTGCCGGGCGCTGATCGCATCGAGGATCGCCCGGTGCTGAGTCATCAGTTGTTGGCCGGTTTCCGGACTGACACCGATTTCCTTCAGCGTCCGCCGCACGTGTTCGTGCAACAGGCGCATCACGCTGGACACCAGATGCGCATAAAGAACGTTATGCGCCGCTTCGGCAATCGTCAGGTGAAATGCGACATCGGCAGCCACTTGCGCGCTACGTTCCTTGCCTTGATAAGCGGTATCGAGACGTTGAAATGCCTGTTCCAGGCGCCGCAGATCTTCGTCGGTGGCGCGTTCTGCCGCCAAGGCAGCCGCGGAAGCTTCCAGCAAAAAGCGGAATTCCAGCACGTCGTCCTGCAGAAACGGATGCTGTTCGACCAGCCGCTGCCAGGGATCGCTGAAACTGGCTTCGAGTCGATTGGTGACGAAAGTACCACCACCGTGGCGGCTGACCAGCAGATCACGCGAGACCAGCTTTTTGATCGCTTCGCGCAGGGATGGCCGGGAAACGCCGAGTTCCACTGCCAGTTCGCGTTCCGCCGGCAAGCGATCGCCCGGCTTGAGCGAGCCTTCGAGGATACGCAGTTCGAGTTGATGAGCAATCGCATCCGGAATGCGTGGCAGATTGAGTTTGGTGTAGGTCATGCGAACATTTTAAAACGTGAAAGTCGCCAAGCGACTGACAAGCTCCCTCGTTCCTTCTCGGTGGGCAGTCGGGGCGAGGTCGTAAACGGGCAAGGCTTTCATTCTTCACGCTGGTTCAACAAGCCGTGTCCGCCAGCCGCTACTTTAATCGTACACTGCCTGCTATAAGCCTTGCATTTCCTCGGCCAACGCGCTGACCGTTGCCTGCAGTTGCTCGAAACGATGTTCGCAGGAGATGAAGAAGCGCAAACGTGCCGATTTTTCCGGCACGGCGGGATAGAGGATCGGCTGGACGTTGATTCCCCGTTTGAAAAGCGCCGCCGCCAGACGTCCGGCGCGGATCGAACTGCCGGTAATCGCCGGCACGACGGCGAAACCGGCGCTGGTGCCGGTATCGATCCCCGCCGCCTGCGCCTGCGCCAGAAAATAGCGCCCTCTTTCCTGCAAGGCGGCGACGCGTTCGGGTTCTCGTCGCAGGCACTGCAAGGCCGCCAGCGATGCGGCAGCGACCGGGGGCGGCATGCCGACACTGTAGAGAAAGCCGGGAGCGAGATATTTGAGATGTTCGACCAGCGCCTGTTCGCCGGCGATGTAGCCGCCGCAGCCGGCCAGCGACTTGCTCAAGGTGCCCATCCAGATATCGACATCCTTGCTGGCCACCGCGCAATGCTCGCGCAGCCCGAAGCCACGGGCGCCCATCACGCCGAAGGAATGCGCTTCATCGACCATCAGGAATGCGTGATAACGTCGTTTGATGTCGACGAAACGCGGCAAGTCCGGATAGTCGCCGTCCATGCTGTAAATCCCTTCCAGGACGATCAACACGCGCTGGAACTGTGATCGTTGCTGGGCGAGAATCCCTGCGAGCGCCTGACTGTCGTTATGCGCGAACGGCAGACGGCGCGCGCCCGACAGGGCGATTCCCTGCAGGACGCTGTTGTGGATCAATTCGTCGTGCAGGATCAGATCCTGCGGCCCGAACAGATGACCGATGCTGGTGACGTTGGCCGCATGCCCGCTGACGAAAGTCACGGCATCGTCAACTTCATAGATTTCGGCGATTGCCTGCTCGAGTTGACGATGCACCGGCCGTTCACCGGAGACCAGCCGACTGGCCGATACAGAAGTGCCGTAACGGTCGATCGCTTCCTTGGCCGCCGCCGCTACCGCCGGATGACCGGAAAACGCCAAGTAATTGTAGCTGGCGAAATTGATGTAGTCCTGTTCGCCAATGCGCGTCATTGCGCCGGCAATGCCTTCGTGCAGCTTGAAAAACGGGCTGTCGATGCCCAGTCGATCGGCGCCTTGCTGGATGATGCGGATTTGCTGATAACCGGGATGGAGATCGAAGCGGCAATGCTGTGCAGGAGGCGGGTCGCTGTCATTCACCTGTCGGGTCGGGGTGGCGGTGGGCTGGCCGTTGCGTTCGGCCTGCCGCAACCGACGCTCCAGTGCCTGTTGAATCAGCTTGTCCTTGATCTGGGCGGTCAGTCCTGGAAAACCTTTGCGCGACATCTCAATCTTTCTTTACAGCAACCATTTCAGCCTGCACGGCTGCGGTGACATCGGCGATCATTTCGGCTGAGGCGTCGACGCCCTGCTGTTTGGCGATCATTTGCGCCTGTTCGGCAATCGTTGGTCCGCCAGCCGACGACGACGTCTCGTCTTGCCCGCGCAGTTGACGGATCACCCGATCGGCCAGCTTGGCGATCGTCGGTCCCTGGCTGAGAGCCATCACCGGCAAGCGGATGCCGAAACGTGCTTCGAGCGCGACGACCAGTTCGACGCCCATCAGCGAGTCGAGACCGACATCGTAAAGCGAACGATCGGCGTCGATCTTGTCCGGTGACAAGCGGAGAATTTCGCCGATTTCATTTTTCAGAATCTGCATGAAAGCGACGTGCAATTCTTCGTCGGACAATTCGGCAAGCAGACGTTCGATGTCTTCCGACTGATCCTCTTCGGCGCCGCTCTCTTCTGTCTGCCCAATGAGATCGCTGAATTTGGCACTTGCTCCGCTTGGCAGGAAGCGGCTGAGCGCCTGCCAGTCGAGTTCGAGTACCGACAACCCCGAGCGATCGTCGAGCAGCATCGCTTCCATGGTCTCCAGCGCCACCGTCGAATGGATCGCCGCACCGCCCATCCGGCTTTGCAAAGCATCCCTGATTTTTTCGTTGCGCGCCAGGAACCCGACGTCGTCGATCGGTCCCCAGGCGATACAGGTGGCCGGCAAACCCCGGGAGCGCCGGAAGGCGGCGAGCGCTTCCAGGCTGGCGTTGGCTGCGACGTAATTGGCTTGCCCCGGATTGCCGAAGGCGCTGGTTGCCGACGAGAAAAGGATGAACAGCTCGAGCGGCCACTGGCAGGTCAATTCGTGCAGATGCAGCGCGCCGAGCATTTTCGGCTGCAGCACCGCGGCGATTTTGCCGGCGTCCAGGTTGCGGATCAAAGCATCGTCGATCACCGTGGCCGCATGGACGATACCCTTCAGCGGCGGCATGGTTTGTTGCACCCGTTCGAGAAGTGCGGCTAACGCGTCGCGCCGGCTGACGTCACAAGCTGCCGCGTGCACGTTGACGCCCTGCGCTGCGAATCGTGCCAGCGCCGACTGCGCTTCTTCGCCCTCCGCGCCACTGCGGCTGATCAGCAGCAAATGACGGGCACCTTTGCTGACCAGCCATTCAGCGGTCCGCAAACCGAAACCGCGCAGTCCGCCGGTTACCAGATAAGTGGCATTTGCCGACAGTTGCAGCGTGCGTCTGGCACCGCGCGCAGATGAATGCACGGCATGGATGCCTTGCGGATAGGTGATGACGATTTTGCCGATCTGCCGGGCCTGCTGCATGTAGCGGAAAGCAGCGACGACATCGTCGGCGGCAAAGGTATGGTAAGGCAGCGGATGCAGCACACCTTCGTGGAACAAGGCCATGATTTCGCCGAACAGCCGGCGGGTCAGGTTCGGCTGTTTCAACATCAACTGGTCGGCGTCGATGCCGAAATAGCTGAGATTGTTGCGGAAGGGCCGCAAACCGACTTTGCTGTTTTCGTAGAAGTCGCGTTTGCCGAGTTCAAGAAAACGGCCGAAGGGGCGCAGGACCTGGAAATTGCGCCTGATCGCCTCGCCGGCCAGAGAATTGAGGACAACGTCGACGCCCTCGCCGCCGGTCCGCTCGAGGATCTGGTCGGCGAAAGCCAGCGAGCGCGAATCGTAAATATGATCGACACCAAGCAGCCGCAGGAAATCGCGCTTCTCGTCCGAACCAGCAGTGGCATGAATCTCGGCGCCGAGCCATTTCGCCACTTGCACGGCGGCGATACCGACACCGCCGGCCGCGCCGTGGATCAGCACCCGCTCGTCGGCCTGCAGTTTCGCCAGATGGTGCAGCGAGTAATAAACGGTCAGGAAAGTGCTCGGAATCGTCGCTGCCGCTTCGAAAGACATCTCCGGTGGAATCGCGGCGATGGCCTTCGCCTGCGTGACGACACGGTTGCCGAAGCTTGAGGGGCCAAAACCAACCACTTCGTCGCCCGGGCTGAAGCCGCAATCGGGGTCGCCGACACGGCTGACGACACCGGCGAATTCGAAACCGAGCGTCGGCCCGGAAAAACCGTTCTCGATCGCTTCATCGGAAAGCAGGCCGAGGGCGAACATCACGTCGCGGAAATTCAAACCCGTGGCATGCACTTCGACTTCGATCTGCTCGGCCGTCAGGCGGTTGCGCGCTCGCGCCTCCCAGCGCAGATTGCGCAATTGCCCTGGAAACAGGAAACCGAGCGATACCGTCGGATCTTCGATCGGTGTTGCCTGCGTTGTACTCGGCGGGGGCTGGTTGCGCAGGCGCAAGGCATAGCGTCCGTCGCCGGCAGTCAGCAACACCTCCTGTTCGTCGTCGGCTTGCTCGAATTCGCGATCGAGCGCGGCAGCCGCTTCATCAACGCTCAGCGGCGTTGCCAGATCGACCAGCCGTATCGCGCACGGATTGGCTTCATTGAGCAGGGTCCGTCCGAAACCCCACAGCGCGCTGTCGGTCGTGCCGCTGGCCGTGGCGACCGCTTCCCGGCCAAGATTCGCCAACAGATGGCTCGTTGCATTGGCGGTGATCAACCAGCAGGTGGTCGTCTTGTCAGCCTGCGTACAGGCTTGCAGGATATGCGCCGCCGTTGCGCAGCGCGTCACTTGCCGGGCCACCGCGGCGTCGGCACCTTCGTCGCCCGGGTCATCCACCAATCCGGCAAGATGCACCAGACCGTCGAGCTCGCCGTAGTTGGATGTCGTCTCGCGCAACAATTCGGCGAGTTGGTCGGTGCTGCTGGCCGACGAGATGATGACCAGGTCGCCACGCGCACGCAAGGTTTCCGCCAGACGGTCGGCCAGCGCTTGCGAAAATCCACGCGGATCAGCGAGCAGGATCCAGCTGCGCACGCTGCCATGCAGTGCTGGGACAGCCGCCCGGGGTCCAGGCGTTTCATCGGCTCGCTGCGCCAGCAGCAGATAGGGACCGGACAGGGTGTCGGGTGCAAATTCGAACGGTTCGGCACATTGCAGACCGAGCGATTGCAAATGCTGCTGCCAGAACACGCTCGGGCGCTGATTGGACAGCCAGTTGCCCTGCGCATCGGCTGTCCAGGCGCTGGCGCGGGCACCAAAAACAAAGTCGATCCAACGCGATGGATGCTGAGCGACGAGCAGCAGTGACGCACCGGGAGCCAGCTGCTGATGGGAGTGATCAATGGCCAGCAAAACCTGATCGATGGTATCGAAATCGAGCGTGACGATCGCCAGATCGTGGTGCGGAGTCGTCGGGCCCGCTGGCGTCGGCGCATCAGTGAGCAATTGTCCGCCAATGGCCGGAAAAGTGTCTTTCAGCCGGGCGAATTCATTGTCGAGCGTGACCGACGAGGAGGTGACGAATGAATAATCGCCACGATTGAAGTCGATCACGCTACAGATGTCCATAGCGAACCACGGGGAACCCTGACTGATTTCGACGATGCGCATCCGCTGCCCGTTCGGCAAACCGGCCTGGCCATCCGCAATCAGGTTGCGCAACGCGCGCCCCAATTTTTCCTTGCCTCGATTGCCGACCACCTGACGCAACAACGATGACAAGGAGGTTTCCTGCGGGCAAATATCTGCCAGTGCCACCGTACCGCAGAGCAGGGCGTGCAGATGCATGCCGATACGGCCCACCGAATGTATGATCTGGAAGTAATCCGGGTCATCGGCGACCAGTGCGTTCCAGATATCCTTCGCCGACGATTGATTGCGCGCATCGGGCAACAGCCGCCAACCGTCCGTGACGGCTTTGATCGATTCGTCATCGGTGGCAAAAGCGAGCAAATGGGTCAACAGCGGCGCACTTTCCGGATGGGCCAAGCGGAGCTTGTCGATCAAGCTGGCCGGCAATGAGCTGCCATCGGGGGACAATTGTTGCAATGCCTGCCGGGTGAAGCGGGCACACAGGCTGTCGAGCAGCGGATCGACTTCTTCCGCATAGCGTCGCAACGTCCCTTTCAACATCGCCCGCCGGACGACTTCGCCGAGCGCCATTCTGACTTGGTCCCGGGACAGGCAGGCCGACGAGGCGGATGCCAGCGGATGCGGTCTGGGAGTCGCCTCATAAGTCAGAAAGCGCAGCCGGTCTGCCGCCCCGCGTCGCAAGCGCACACTGCGGAAGCGGACGTCGCGCAGGCAGGCCACCGGACGACCGTCGGCGCTGAAGAGCGTGAATTCCGCCTGTAAAGAACGCGGACTCTGTTTGAGCAGGATGGCGCGTGCGTAAGCCGGTGCTGGCAAGCCGGTGCGAAAAGCGATGCGGCCGAGCTTGATCGGCACGTAAGCGATGCCTTCGTATTCGGCGGCCATGCCGCGCAGCAACTGGAAAACGAGCTGAAAAGCGCCATCGAGCAAGGCCGGATGCAGCAGCATCGTCTCGATCTGGCTGGCAATCGCCGACGGAATAACCAGCTTGCCGAGCACGCTGTGACCTTCGATCCAGCCGTGCGCAATGCATTGGAATGCCGGTCCGTAGGCGATACCCACCGAGTGGGTCAGGGTGGCATGCTCTTCGGCTGAGAAATCCGCTGCCCGTGTCGGCAGTGCCGGCAGGATGCCGGTCAGCAAGCTGTCGTGCGCTTCGCCGAGCAAGCGGGCGACGGCATGCACAGCCCATGGATCGTTGCTGAGCAATTCCCGACTGCTGATGGTCAACGATCCGTCCTGCGCATCGATGCGTGTGCGGATGACGCTCGAGCGCTCGTCGTTGAGCAGCAAGGGCGCGCGAATTTCCAGATCCTCGATTTCGACACACGCTTCATCGCGCCACAGTCGACCGGCAATCAGCGCCAGTTCGGCGAAACCGGCTCCCGGGAAAACCGTCGCCTCGCCGACGACATGATCGGCAAGCAGCGCTAAATTATGGATATCGATCTGATTCTCCCAGGTCAGGGCGTGCTGCGGCAGCGGGTAGCCGAGCAAGGGATGCGCCTTGCGCCGGGAAAGCAGTCCCAGGGCTTCGCTGGTCAACGGATGCCAATGCCGTTCACGTTGCCAGGGATAGTTGGGCAGGCGGACGAGACGACCAGGTTGTGGGAAAAACTGCGCCCAATCGGTCCGTCCCCCGGCGATTATCGTTTGATCGGCAACGCTCCACACCCGCTGCGGGGAATCGTCATCCTTGCGCACGGTCGGAATCACCCGCCCTTCGATCTGGCGGTCGTGCAGACAGTCGTTGACGTAAGAACGCAGAATCGGGTGCGGTCCGATTTCGACGAACAGATTGACTCCGTCGTCGAGCAAGGAGTTGATCGCCGGTGCAAAAGCCACCGGTTGCCGGATGTTCTGCCACCAGTAAACGGCATCGAGCCGTGCCCCCGCCAGTTGGCCGCCGCTGACTGTCGACACGAAAGGTACTGTCGTCGCACCGGGTTGCAGATGCGACAATGAAGTCCGGATTTCGGCTTCGATGACGTCCATGGCCGGACTATGGAAGGCGTAATCCAGGTCCAGTCGTTTATAAGAAATCTGTTTGGCAGACAGGGCAGCTTCGAGCTGCGCCAAATCCTGCGGACAACCGGCGACGGTCACGCCCCGCGAACTGTTGGCCCCGGCCAGGACCAGACGTCCTTCCAGACCGAGTTCAAGCAGCAGATCCGCGCAGGCTGGCTGGCCCATGGCCAAGGCCGACATCTTGCCGGCACCTTTGGTGAGTCCTTGCAGACGGCTGCGCTGATAAATCACATCGACGGCGTCGGCGAGCGACAGCGCGCCGGACGCCCAGGCGGCGGCCACTTCGCCGACGCTGTGCCCGACGACGGCCGTCGGCAGCACCCCATGCCGACTCAGCATGCGCGTCACGCCAACCTGCAAGGCAAACAGTGCCGGCTGGGCGATTTCGGTGAACTGGTAACGGTCGTCACCGTTGTTGCCCAGCAACTCGTCTTCGATCGAAAAACCGGCGTAGCGACTGAACAAGGCGTCGACTTCGCGTATCGACTGACGGAACAGCGGCTCTTCGGCCAGCAGACGCCGCCCCATGCCGACCCACTGCGAACCGTTGCCCGAATAGAGAAAAACCGGTCCCCGTGCCTTGGGCAGTGCGGTGCCGCTACTGACCGGCGTGTCGCTGGTGGAATGACCCGCGGCGAATTGCTGCAAAGCCGCAACGACAGACGACGCCTGCCTGGCGAAGATCAACAAACGATGCGCGTGCCACTCGCGATGTGCAAAAGCGCTATAGGCGATGTCATAGAACGAGTCTGCCGCCTGTTCGGCAAGAAAACGGGCGAAATCCGCGGCAGCGGCTGTCAGCGCCGCGGAACTGCCCGCCGAAACGATGACTGGCAAGCAACCCAGCATTTTGCTGGCGACAGCGGGTAGTGCGTCGCGTTCGGGCGGGCTTTCGACAATGACATGCGCGTTGGCACCGCCGAAACCGAAGGAATTGATGCCGATCGTCAGTTTGCCGGTTGGCCGCAGCGAAAGATTGCGGGTGACCGGCGTCAGATTCCACTCGTCGAAATGGATATGGGGGTTGGGCACTTCCAGACCGATGGTCGCCGGAACGGTTCGATGTTGCAGACAGTGCAGGACCTTGACCAAGCCGGCGACACCGGATGCCGTTTCGAGATGACCCATATTGCTTTTCACCGAACCGATCGGCAAAGGGCGATTTTTCGGTCGTCGTTGTCCGAGCGCATCGCCAATGGCGCGCGTTTCGATCGGATCGCCAACCGCGGTGCCCGTACCGTGCGCTTCGAGATAATCGATCGCCGCTGGATCGATACCTGCTTGTGCGTAAACTTTCTCGAGCAGTGCGGCTTGTGCCTGTACGCTGGGCACGGTCAAACCTGACTTGCGACCGTCGGTGTTCACCGCCGAACCGGCGATGACGGCGAGAATCGGATCGCCATCGGCCAGGGCCTGCGCGTAATCCTTCAGCAGGAACATGCCACCGCCTTCCGAACGGACGTAGCCGTCGCCGGAGGCATCGAACACCCGGCAACGACCGCGCTGCGACAGCATTGTCGCCTTGGCGAAACCGAGAAAACCGTAAGGATGCAGATGCAGACTGATCCCGCCGGTCAAGGCCAGCCGGGTTTCGCCGGAGAGAATCGCCCGACACGCCTGATGAAAGGCGACAAGTGACGACGAGCAGGCCGTATCGATGGCCATGCTCGGACCGCGCAGATCGAAGACGTAAGAGATGCGGTTGGCGGCGATACTCGCCGTATTGCCGGTAGCCGTTGACGAATCGATCGCTGACAAATCGTCCGCCAGGCGGAAGGAGTAATCGAGGCTGGCCAGGCCGATATAGACGCCACAGTCACCGCCGCGCAGAGACGACGGCACGATGCCGGAATTTTCGATCGCCTCCCAGCTCATTTCGAGCAGCAGCCGCTGTTGCGGGTCCATCAACGCGGCTTCGCGTGGCGAAATGCCAAAAAAACCGGCGTCAAAGGTGGATACGTCGCCGATCGTTCCAGCGGCGAAGGTGTAAGACGTACCGGGATGGCTTTTCTGTGTATGGAGAAAGCTGTCGAACGCCCAGCGATCAGCCGGTACCTCTGTCACCAGATCGCGGCCGGCGAGAAGATCCTGCCAGTATGATTCAGCGCTGGTCCCGGGTAAGCGAAAGGAATACCCCGTTATGGCGACTCGACTTGTCATGACCGCTGGTCTCTCTGTTGATTTAGCCGCAAATCCCGTCTGTTCAATCGCCGATCGCACTGCACTGGTGGACGGGCCATTCCCACTGGCAAACTGTGCTTGCGGATCTCGGCACAGCCCAATTGTAGAAGCATCGAACTGGACAGCGATCAGCCATCCAGTTTAGCGATGGAGAACGTGGTTGGTTGACCGCCAAATGCTTCTATGTACCAAATATCGGAAGACGGCCGGTTGCCACAGACTGGACATTTCGTCATTCGTACAGCGAAAAAATCCTGTTGCGTGAATACCGCCTTCCTCCGACAGCGAGTCATTAATCATACTTGGAGGCGATTTTGCCTTAAATCCAGCGGATGGGGAAACGCAGTCCATCAGCGATCCGAATCCGCAAGCCACAGCGCGGCTTCCGGAATAGGCGTTCGACAAGTACCGGTAGCCGCTACGGAAAGGGAACATTGGGCAAGAAGCCGGGCCGACAACGTAAGCCATATTACTGCGCCACGGGTTGAGTGTCGCTTGCTGATTGACTGGGGCGATGTACGGGATTCGAACCCGTGACCACTGGAATCACAATCCAGTGCTCTACCAACTGAGCTAACACCGCCATAGTTCGCGCGCGCCCGGCGAGACTCGAACTCACAACCCCCGGCTTAGAAGGCCGGTGCTCTATCCGGTTGAGCTACGGGCGCAAAAGGAGACTGCTGCCTGGATTGGACTTTCCGTAACTTTCAAGCCGGTTTCGCCGGTTGCTGCCTGAGCTACTGGTCGGGGCGGTGGGATTCGAACTCACGACCCTCTGCTCCCAAAGCAGATGCGCTACCAGGCTGCGCTACGCCCCGAGAAGAGGCGCATTCTACAATCCGCCTGCAAGCGGGTCAATGACGGTTAGAGAATGCAGGTCCGGGGGACACGCTGCTTGCCGACACGGGTTTCTGCTGTGGGAAGAACATCCAGGCGCGCCGAGCGGCGGGCATCGATCCGCTGATCGCGGTGGCTCGCGACACGCACCATCCGGACTGGCGGCAGCGGCACTGCGAACCGGCACCGCTGTCGGCGGATGCGTCTCCCGTTCAGGCCATGTCGCATCGCTTGCAAACCCAAGCGGGACGAGCACTCTAAACCTTGCGCAAGCAGACCGTCGAGCCGGTCTTCGGCATCATCAAATCGGTGCTGTGCTTTCGCCAGTGCTCACTGCGCGGATTGAAGAAGGTCACCGGCAAGTGGACGCCGGTCTGCCTGGCGTGGAATTTGAAGCGCATGGCCAAATTGCGCCTGCAACAGGGAAAAATGGGGGGAAACCTGGAAAATGGCTGGAAAATCGATCAAAACCGGCTTCGGCATTCGGCAGGGTGAATTATTACGGTTTGCCAGAGCCCAAGTCCGACAGGCTGCCAGACACAGTCCGCCGATCAGGCTTGCGGACGACCAGACCAATCAGCGCCGAGCGTCCACAATGGCCGAGCCCCTCGCAGATCTCATCCTCATACTCGACCAGATCTTCGATCTGCCAGTCGGCAAAAGCGCCGCGCAACAGATCTGGCGTATATAGATTATCGACTGCCGATGGGCCGCCGCTGCGATAGTCGATCTGGCGGGGCGTGTAGCCTTGCAGCAGCAGGCGTCCGCCGGGCCGAACGAGTCGTCGCAGGCTGTCGAACTGCCGCGGACGTTCCGTAGGACCGACGAACTGGACGAAGATGGCCACTACCCAGTCGAAAGTCTCGACCAGTTCGACCGGCGGCCAGTCGTCGGCCAGCATGTCGGCCAGTAGAAAACGCACGGTGACCTGTCTTGCGGCGGCCAGCCGTCGCGCTTTGGCTAGCGCTGGCGCGGATATTTCGACTGCGGTGGTCTGCAGACCCAGTTCGGCGAGCCAGACCGAGTTTCGACCTTCCCCATCGGCGACGGCCAGCGCGGTCATACCCGGGCGAAACAGCTGCGCCCGGTGTGCCAGAAAACGGTTCGGCGCCGTCCCGAACAGATAATCATCACCTACAGCGCGGTAGCGCTCGCTCCAGATTTTTTCCTGATCCATTCCGTGCCATAGCTTCCAGATAAGCGGCGTGTGCAGCCGGGCAACGGGATGATACTGATAATTCCCGCTGTTTCCCACTTCCCATATCCGACTACCGTTGAACGCCGGTTCCACAGCCGCCAGGGCATGCAGCCGTGGTATAAGATGGTGCCATGGTCGCTTAGCGTCATTTTCGCCGCAAGGCGGGTTGTCGCCCTGGCGGTCGACCGGCGGGATGGAGTCGGTGACCAGGCAGTTGAGCGGGTTGAAGACCTGATTTTAGTCGCTGAAGTCGAGCGCCTGTATGGCTTTGCGCGCCTCATCGTTCGGCAGGGCCGGACCGAGAATGACGTATTTCCAGACCATTTGCATCAGCCCGCCGATGCTCACCGCCTGCGTCGGAATGATCTCGGCGTTGTCGGCGACGGTGCACTGCTTCGTTCAACACAAGGTAATAAATCGCCGTCGATTGCCAATTCATGCCACCAGTCAAGCCTATTGTTTTCAATGAAATACTTCCATAAATAGTCCGGGCATGCTGAAAAAAATCGATTGACTCAGAAGGGAATCCCTGTTTTTTTCTGAAAAACCAATGTTCGATACCTGCGAAATAATGGAATGACTCTCGCCGACTCTCTCACTGCGCTGATTCGTTAAAATGAATTCGTGAACGAACAGGGTGAGGAAACGATTTTTTCGCTTAACCGATCGACAAGAATGAGTCAACAGTTAACAACGGATAATCGGAATTCAATTCATCCTGTAGAATCCCGTGGCCGGCAGTCCGGGCAGTTTGCGGGAACGCGGTGTATTCGGGGTATAAATCATAACTAATGGCACTGTCAGGTTCGGCCAACGCGCTTGACAGTCTTTGATAGGGGGTATTTATGGCAGAACAGAAGCTGGGAAATCCTGCGGTGGTAGGTCTGGCAGGGTTTGGTCTGACGACAATGGTATTGCAGTTCCATAATGTCGGCTGGATGGGAATGGGGCCGGTGATCTGGCTGGGTCTCATTTTTGGCGGACTGGCACAGATGATCGCCGGATTGCAGGAAATGAAGACTGGCAATAATTTCGGTTATTGCGCCTTCACAGCCTACGGTTGTTTCTGGATTGCTTTGGCATTATTACTGATCGGCAACCACTACAATCTTTATACGTCGAGTAAAACCGACGTCGGCTGGTTTTTGATTGCCTGGACAGCATTTACCGTCATCCTGTGGATCGGTTCGATGCGTGTCAGCAATGTCCTGGCGACAACTTTCACCTTGTTGTTGATCGGTTTCGTGCTGCTCGATCTGGCGCATTTCGGTTATCCCGATCTGACGGTTGTCGCCGGTTACGAGCTGATGGTTTGTGCCTCTCTGGCATGGTATGTGATGGCGCACATCATTTTTGCCGATCTGTTTGGTCGCGATGTCTTGCCGGTCGGCAAGCCGTGGATCGGTTGATGCGTTAATCACCAATCGTCAAGTTGCAACTACCACCAAACGGAAACAAGGAGTCTCGTCAATGAAAATCAAACAATTAATCGGCATGTTCAGCCTTATGGCCTGTACAGTGACGCCGCCGGTTCTGGCCGCCGGCACCGACATCGCCACGGCGGAGGAAGCCATCAACAAGGTACGTGCGGCAGCCCGGTTTTTGCACGACAAAGGTTCTTCCGGATACGCCGAATTCAACTATCCCGAAAGCCGCTGGGTCTGGAAAGATAGTTACGTTTTCGTTTATGACTGTCGCAAGGACCGCATGATCGCTCACCCGTTGCGGCCGGATCTGGTCGGTCGGCCGATCATGCAGATCACCGACAACAGCGGCAAATTCATTTTCCGTGAGTTGTGCAAGGCGGGTAGCGAACCGCAGGGCGGCTGGGTGGAATACAGCTGGCCCAAGCCAGGCGCCGGACGTCTGTCGCGCAAGGCCTCGTACGCGATGACCGCCGACGTCAGTTTTGCCACCGGCATTCAGGTCAGCGCGGGTATCTACGATGAAAATATCACCCTGCCGGAACTGAACAAATCGATCGAGAAAGTGTTCGATCCGAGCAAGTATCCGGCGTTGTAATACGCGCTTCCGGGCGGACCCCGCACTCGACGGGGTCCGCTTTTCTCATCGGACATTTTCTTTTTGCCGTGTTTTGCCGATTATCGATGAAACGTTCCAGCGCATTGTTGCCGCTTTCCCGCGAACATCATCAGGCATCGAGATCGGCACTGACCATCCCTTCCCTTGATGTCTCTGCCAATGCAGCCGCTGACTGTCGTCGCCGGGTCGCTTCTCGAGACGATGGCGAGCGAGCAAACTCAGCCGCATTGTCAGCAGGAAGATAGCGTCGCCTTGCCGTCGTTGACCGCGCCTGGTGACGTTGAGCGATGGATCAGCCGGGAGGTGACACGGGGATGACAACCCACGGCACTATCGCTAACGCCCTGCCGGATCGCTGTCTTACCTGACCCGTGGGTCGTCGGAGCATGAGCACACACGCTCGGGGTACTGCTTTAGCCCGACCCTGCGCAACGGCGTCGCCGCCTTGCGCTTGTCCTGGCGGCACAACGGAACGCTTGTGGGAGGCGGGACACGCCAGTCGCCTGCCGGCCGACGGCCGATAGCGCCCGTCGAGCACAACCGGATGCACTGAACCGGTCTGGGATTACTGGCTCGCTGAGCCGCCAGATGACTACTTCGAGAATCGACCCGTCGTCTCGGATCTCCTTGGATTGGGCAAGCAGCAGCGCCTTCATGTATTGCATTATAGCAATACACCGCTTGGAAGTTTAGTGGCACCTGAATGCGCAGGCTAACGTTCGAGCTAAGCTGCCTGCCGTAGCGGGTCAGCTTGAGCGAGGGGTTAGGCCTCACCGTAGTTTGCG
>CAYRXO010000050.1:0-19819 GCA_964428215.1 uncultured Candidatus Accumulibacter sp.
AACGAGCGCCTGGAGTTTCTCGGTGACTCGATCCTCAACGCGGTCATTGCCCGACAGTTGTATTTCCGTTTCCCCTCACTCCCCGAAGGCGATCTGTCGCGTCTGCGTGCGCAACTGGTCTGCCAGGACAGCCTGTTTCAAATGGCGACGACGCTGTCGCTCGGCGAGCATCTGCGACTCGGCGAGGGCGAATTGAAAAGCGGCGGGCATCGCCGGCCATCGATTCTTGCCGATGCGCTCGAAGCCTTGTTCGGGGCGATCTGGCTCGACGGCGGTTTCGAGCCTGCCGGCGAAACGATCAGCGGCTTATACCGGCCATTACTCGAGCAACTGGTTCCCGGACAACGCAACAAGGACGCCAAAACGCGCTTGCAGGAGCATCTGCAGGGAAGGAAGATGCTGCTGCCGCACTACGCGTTGATCGCCACCACCGGTGAAGCGCACGCGCAGTCGTTCACCGTCGCCTGCATCATCGACGCCCTATGCATCCGCACCGAGGGCAGCGCGGCGAGCCGGCGCGCTGCCGAACAGCTCGCGGCCGAACGCGCGCTGGAACTGCTCGAAAAATGAGTGCTGATCCGCGCCGCTGCGGACGGATCGCCATCGTCGGCCGACCGAACGTCGGCAAATCGACGCTGCTCAATCGACTGGTCGGCGAAAAAGTGAGCATCGTTTCACGCCGCGCGCAAACGACCCGCCATCGGCTGCTCGGCATCCTGACGCAGCCGGATACGCAGTATCTGTTCGTCGATACGCCCGGCTTTCAGACCCGGCATGGCAACGCGCTCAACCAGGCGATGAACCGTGGCGTCCGCCAGACCGTTGCCGACGTCGACGTCGCCTTGCTGGTCGTCGAAGCCGGTCGTTACGACGAGGTTGATCGTGCCGTTCGCCGTCTGATTCCGGACGATTGCCCGCTGATCGTCGTGGTCAACAAGACCGACCAGCTGCGCGACAAGACGAAACTGCTGCCCTTTCTGGCGCGGCTGGGCGGCGAAAGCAAATTCGCCGCGCTGGTGCCGGTGAGTGCCGCCACGGGATTCCAGTTGCCTGAACTGCTCGCCGAAATCCGCCAGCATTTGCCGGCAAGCGATTTCATCTACGCCGAGGACGATTTCACCGACCGTAGCGAACGTTTTCTGGCCGGTGAGTACGTGCGCGAAAAGCTGTTTCGCCTGCTCGGCGACGAATTGCCGTACGGTTCGGCGGTCGAAATCGAAAAGTTCAACGTTGACGGCGCGCTGCGACGCATCAGCGCGGCGATTCTCGTCGAACGCGAGGCGCACAAGCCGATCGTCATCGGCCGCGGTGGCCAGACGCTGAAACGGATCGCCAGCGAGGCGCGGCAGGACATGGAGCGCGTCTTTGACGGTCCGGTATTTCTGGAAATATTCGTCAAGGTCAAATCCGGCTGGGCCGACGATGCGCGGCTGCTGAAGACGCTCGGTTACGATTAGACGAGCGGTGGACGTGACGGCGGATAGCGGGCAAGCGGGCAGGCGATGAATCAGCGGGCCAAAGTCGACGGACAGCCGGCATTCGTACTGCACGCCTATCCCTATAGTGAAACGAGCCTGATCGTCGACCTGTTTTCGCGCGATCATGGGCGTGTCGCAGTGCTGGCGCGCGGTGCGCGGCGGCCGCGCTCGCTGTTGCGCGGTTTGCTGCTCGCTTTTCAACCGCTCGAAGTGGCCTGGTCCGGACGTGGCGAAGTACACACGCTGATCCGGGCCGAATGGCAGGGCGGGCAACCGCTGCTGGCCGGCAAGGCGTTGTTCTGCGGCTACTATCTGAACGAGTTGCTGATGCATCTGCTGCCGCGGCAGGACCCGCACGCGCGTCTGTTTGCTATCTATACCGAAACCCTGCGCCGTTTCGTCGGCGGCGCGCAAGAGAGCGATCTGCGCTGCTTCGAGCGCGCCTTGTTGCAGGAACTGGGCTACGGACTGACGCTAGACGCCGACGCCGACGGGCAGCCGGTCGATGAAGGCGCCGAATACGCCTACGAAATCGAACGCGGTCCGGTCCGTCTGTCCGCCGCCGCTCGATCACCGCTAGCGGTCAGCGGCCGCACATTGAACGATCTGGCGCGCGACGATTTTTCCGATCCGCGTTCGCTGGTCGAGGCCAAGCAATTGATGCGCACACTGATCGGCCATTACACTGGCGGCAAGACGTTGGCCAGCCGCCAGATTTTCAGGGAATTGCAGGAATTGTCATGATCGAACTCGGCGTCAATATCGACCACGTGGCGACCATTCGCCAGGCGCGCGCCACTTACGAACCCGACCCGGTCTGGGCGGCCGTCGAAGCGCATCTCGGCGGTGCCGACGGCATCACCATTCACCTGCGTGAGGATCGCCGGCACATCCAGGATGCCGACGTCGAAAAACTGCACGCGCTGGCACAGATCAAGCTCAATCTCGAAATGGCAGCGACCGAAGAGATGATCGATATCGCCTGCCGGATCAGACCGCAAATGGCGATGCTCGTACCGGAAGGCCGGCACGAAGTGACCACCGAAGGCGGCCTCGACATCATCGTGCAGGAACAACGGTTGGCGGCGGCCGTCGTCCGTCTGGCCGACAACGGCATCGTCAGCAGCGTGTTCATCGATGCTGACGAAGCACAGGTGCGCGCGGCAGCGCGCATCGGGGCGCGCGTGTGCGAAATTCACACCGGACCGTACGCGCACGCCTTCTATAGCCAGGGCCGCGACGCCGAAAGTCCGGCGGTGCTCGAGCATCTGAGCAAAATCCGCCAGGCGGGCGAATTGATCCGCCAACTGGGCATGCGCTTCAACGCCGGCCACGCGCTCAATTACTTCAATGTGCAGCCGGTGGCGCAACTGCCCGGCATCCGCGAGCTGCACATCGGGCACGCGATCATCAGCCGGGCGATTTTCGTCGGTCTGCGCGAAGCAGTACGCGAGATGAAACGCCTGCTGCGCGAAGCGCAGGCGGTGGCCGGCCGATGAGCATCGCCGGCGTCGGTACCGATATCGTCGCCATCGAACGGCTCGGCGAGTTTTATCGACGCCACGGACAGCGCGGCCTGGAAAGGCTGCTGGCGCCCGAAGAGTGCGCCGAATTCGCCCGGCTCGGCGAAACGCCGCGAGACGCCGGTCGCTTTCTGGCCAAACGCTTCGCCGCCAAGGAAGCACTCGGCAAGGCGCTCGGCATCGGTATCGCGGCGCCGGCGACACTGAGCAACAGCGCCGTCATTCACGATACCCGCGGCCGGCCCGCCTTCGTCTACGCGCCGCCGCTCGCCGACTGGCTGGCGCAGCGTCGCTTGCGCGCGCATCTGTCGATCAGCGACGAACGGGCGTACGCCGTCGCCTTCGTGATACTGGAAACCCTATGAGCCAAGCGCTGGCCTTGCCGCTCGGTCCCTTGATGATCGATCTGGCGGGAACCGAATTGACCGCGATGGAACGCCGGCGCCTCTGCCACCCGCTGGTCGGTGGATTGATCCTTTTTGCGCGCAACTATGCTTCGCCGCAACAACTGGCAAGACTGACGGCCGCAGTGCACGCGCTGCGATCCCCGGCTTTGCCGATTGCCATCGATCACGAAGGCGGCCGCGTACAGCGCTGTCGCGACGGTTTTACCCGCCTGCCGCCGATGCGTTGCCTCGGCGCCAGCTGGCAGGCTTCACCCGACGCGGCCAAGGAGAACGCCCGCCGGCTGGGCTACGTGTTGGCCGCCGAACTGCGCGCCTGTGGCGTCGACCTGTCGTTTACACCGGTGCTCGACCTCGATTGGGGGCGTAGCCAAGTGATCGGCGATCGCTCGTTTCACCGTGACCCGGCCGTGGTCATCGCGCTGGCCGCTGCGCTGATCGACGGCTTGCATCGCGCCGGCATGGCGGCTTGCGGCAAGCATTTTCCGGGGCACGGCTGGGTCGAGGCCGATTCGCACGTCGCCCTGCCGGTCGACGAACGCGCACTGGCCGAATTGGAACCGGACATGCTGCCCTACCGCCATTTGCCGCTCGATGCGGTGATGCCGGCGCACGTCATTTACCGGCAGATCGACACGCGCCCGGCCGGCTTTTCGCCCGTCTGGCACCGCCTGTTGCGCGAGGAACTCGCTTTCGACGGCGTCGTGTTCAGCGACGACCTGTCGATGGCTGCCGCGGGCGTCGCCGGCGACGTCGTCGAGCGCTGTAAGGCGGCGTGGCAGGCCGGCTGTGACATGCTGCTGCTCTGTAATTCGCCCGCAGCGGTCGACGATGTCCTGCAACGCTGGACGGTAACTGCCGACCCGCGGCGCGGGCAACGCGTGCAGCGGCTGTTACCGACGCTACCGGCGCTCGGCTGGACGCAACTGGCGCAAGACGAGAACTATCTGGCTGGCGTTGCTCTGGCCGTCCGGCTGGCAGTGGCCGTGTGACAGCGCGCCAAACCGTGCCGGCATTGGCTTGGTGCTTCGTACCGTCGATTCGCCGATGCCTCAAGGACCACGGCATCACGACCGCGTGCGCACCACGACGTGGGACGCTCGCCGTGCAATGCCGGTTGAGCGCCCGCTTTACGCAGCAGGACGGCCGCACGCGGCACATGCGCAAGGCGATCTGACCCGAACCCGAACTTTTCCGCCTCTACGCCACCCCCGGCCTCGACCACCTGCCAGGCGGTGTCCGGCAACTCATCGCCTGCATCGTCATTATCAAGGCGCGTGTCGTGCCGACCACGGGAAATTTACGTTACAACAAATTGATATTTAGGTGATTTTTGCGGCAGTCAGCAAACACTGGCTAACGTTCCGATCGACTGCCGACGATCTCTGTGTCCGCACTCAATGAGAGTCGTGCATGAACTGGGTCGCGTTTTCGAGATCGGATTGAGTGCTGCCACCATACAAGGCATTGACGAATTTACGCCAGACCAGATCCGGT
Source organism: uncultured Candidatus Accumulibacter sp. (assembly GCA_964428215.1). Lineage (GTDB taxonomy): Bacteria > Pseudomonadota > Gammaproteobacteria > Burkholderiales > Rhodocyclaceae > Accumulibacter. The sequence goes on from CAYRXO010000050.1 coordinate 4,903, forward strand.
TCGCCGAGACTGAAGGCAAAGAGACCCGCTTCGGCCTGTCGGGAAACGCGCACCTGCACGCGCGAAATCTCCGCGGTTCCCAACTGAATGGTCATTTCTCCCCAATGATTTATTGGTACGCTGTCCAGCGCATGCGCCAGAAAACCGTAGCGGGACAACTGGATGACTTCGAGATCGATCTTTTTCTCGCTGTTATGCGTCTTGATTTGCACTTGCGCCGGACAGCGCACCGAGAAACGGCGGTGACGGAGTCCTTCGATCGGGTCCTGCTCGCTCTCGGGAACCGGCGGCAAAACGGCATGGTAGGCCGGCAAGTCGTAAATGGTGTGCAGCAGACTTTTCTTGCGCGGTGTGAGCTGACTGAAAACCTGCGTTTTTTTGTTGAAAAAGTAGTCGAGCAGTTCCGGGGTGAGTACCGGGTCGTTGGTGGTGTAGAAACGTCGCGACGGCAGACGGATGTTCGCCAGCTTGACCTGGGTGAAGAAGGCGTACAGATTGCGCTTCGGTGGTTTCGAACCGTAATGCTTTCTGAAAATTTCCGGCGCGGTCGTGAGATCGAGCGCTGCGCCGACAGCCGGTGCGCCATTGACGAAATCGTAGTTCTCGACGATGTTCTGCGTCAGCCGCTGGAAGAAGAGCAGCGATTCATACATTTCGATGTGCGCCGGGTTGACGGCGATCACCAGATGCCGGGTATCGAAGAAGGTCGTGCAGTACTCGTACATGAACTTCATCAACGGGAAGAGGATGCTGCCACCGGTGCGACGAAAACGCGGATGGACGGCCAGCGCCGATACCTCGGCGATATTGCCTTTCTTTTCACGCAGCTCGGTCAGATCGAAGATGCGCTGCAGCGGAAAGCCGAGAACGCTTTCGCGGATCAGCGACAGCGTGCCAACCACCTGCCCGTCGTATTTCGCACACAGCGTGGTGGTGGTCGGCAGGGCATGGTAGATGGTCACCCGCATGCCGGACGGGTCGCGTTTCATGAAGCCGCTGGCGACGTACGCGTCGTGCAGCAACTTGAAACAGGCTTCGAGCTCTTCCCGCGTATCGGCGATTTTCAATTCCAGCCGGTCGGTTGGCGACGGATCGCAATCGACGAAGTTGCGATAGACGGCATGGCGCTTCTGGGTCGGCAAGACGTTGAACAGGCTACGCAAGGTTCCATGCATGAATTTGCGTACCGGCGTGACAAATTTTTTGATCATCAGTATTCCTTCAACCGGCAGGACCATCAAAAAAGCACGCCAATTTCACCCCGAACAAATTCCCTCCCGCCTATCCAACCAATGATCGTGGCTCCCGACTGCGATTGTATCCGCTGCACCAAAATCCACAACTAACATTTGTAACCTTGCAAAAAAGACCAGTACTCCGTCAGGTTAGGTTTTAAAAAACGGCGATCGTTATGACAATGGGGTGCTAGTCATAAACCCAGGGGTGACAAATCCAGCCGTTCATTGACCATGGCCGGGCACCAGAAATAGGCGCCGGTTTCCGGTCGTGTGAATTTGAAGGTCGCATCGACGATGCCGTCGTCGAGGCCGAGCATGCGCCGCAACTGTTTTTCGTAAGCATCCAGCGATCGACCGAAGGCGATGAACATCAGTCCGCTATGCATTCCTTCCACCCAGGGCATCGAGCGTCGGACGACGAAAGCGTCCGGAGTGAAGCTTTCCTGAGCGGTCCGCTTGACGTGTGCCGATTCCGGCGCGTCGTCGATCTCCTCATTGCTCACCCGACGGCGGCCGAACCCAAGGTCACTTTCCTCTTCGCTCAAGCGATCGAAACGCGAAAAATCGTGTCGCCAGCGCTGCACGGCAACAAAGCTCGAACCGACAAGCAGCGGGTCCTGCGCCGAGACGATCGCCGCGTCGACCGCCTCCTGGTCTACCGGGTTCTCGGTGCCATCTTCGTAACCGGTGAGATCGCGGCCAATGTCGAACATGAAGGCATCGCGCGTATCGTCGAGCTGGAAAGCCGGGGCCAGCGTAGCGAGCAAGCGCCGTGAGCGATGAAAGATTTCGCCGCGATCCTCGCCACGCAACCACAGCCAGAGTGCGGTCGGCGTGGCGGGAACGGCGATGCCCGGACCGGAGAGTGCCGGGAAGTCGCGCAGACCATCGATCTCCTCGCTGAGCGCGGTGACCAGGACGCGACCCAGGCCGACAACCGTTTTTTGGCCATCGACCCGATCGCGCAAGGCACGTAGACAATCGCCGGGATGCGCGCCGGGAAGCAGCGACAGGGAGAGGAAGCGCGCCTGAGGCGGCAGCGGCTGCAGAATGCCGGCTTGCGGGGAATGCTGCATCATCGAAGAGACCTCATCAATCGGGATGGCCGGGGAAGCGGAGAACAGCCGGCAAACGCCTGCTTCGGATGTCTGCCCTGTGTCGTCGCATGTCAAAAAGTGGCGATCTGCCGGAAACCCTCGCCACTGGTCAGTTCGCCAGTGTTTCCTTCACTAACGGTCATCTTGTCCACCCGCGCCATGGGTGGTCCGCGTTGTGCCCAGGCCAGCAGGTCGTCAATGGACACGTTGTCACCGATGACCAGCGCTTCGACGCTGCCATCGCGGCGATTGCGTACCCAGCCGCTCAAACCGAGCCGGTTCGCTTGATCACACAATGACCAACGGTAGCCGACACCCTGAACACGGCCTTCAATATTCAATCTTCGGCAAGCAAGCAAACTCATCTTCGACTCCGGACACGCCGCCAATCAGGCGCGAGCGATTGCAATACTGGCATAATCCCTGCTCATGAAAAAGAGAATTCATTGAAATCCCTCTGGCTGCCGCCATTATTCTTCCGGCAATGTTGAAACTCCTGTTGGCTCTGCCACTGTTCGGGTCCGTTTTGCTGCTGCTGCTGCCGGCCCGCAACGTCGACCTGTTGCGCCGGGTGGCTGCCGGCGTCGCCGCGCTGACCGTTGTCTGCGCCACGCTGTTACTGATCGACTTCGACCCCGGCAACGCCGAGATGCAGTTTTTCGAGACACGGCCCTGGAACCCGCGTCTCGGCACGCATCTGGCCCTCGGAGTAGACGGGATTTCGCTGCCAATGGTTCTCTTGGCAACCTTGCTCTGTTTCGTCGCCATCGTCTCGTCACACGCCATCCGGGCCGGTGCCAAGCTCTATTTTTCGCTCTTGTTCGTTCTCGAAGCGTCGCTGTTGATCGTGTTCACCGCCCGCGACTGGTCGCTGTTCTACGTCTGCTGGGAACTGACGCTGATCCCGCTCTTTTTCCTGATCGATCGTCTCGGCGGTGCCAACCGCCACCGCGCCGCGCTCAATTTCGTTCTGTATACCCTCGGCGGATCGGTATTCATGCTGATCGCCCTGCTGCTGCTCTACGACGTTGCGCCCGGACACAGCTTCGCGATGCACGACATGGCCGCCGGTGGTGCGCAACTGCCGCTGAAAACGCAGACGCTGATTTTCATTGGTCTGCTGATCGGTTTCGGCGTCAAGATGCCGATCGTTCCCCTGCACGGCTGGTTACCGCTGGCGCACGTCGAAGCACCGAGTCCAATCTCGATTCTTCTTTCGGGAATCCTGCTCAAGATGGGCGCTTACGGACTGATCCGCGCCGCGGCGACGCTGCCGGCGGCGGCGCTCAATCTGCAGAACGAACTGGCGGCGCTGGCGCTGCTCAGCCTGGTCTACGGCGCGGTACTCGCTTGGCGGCAGACCGACCTGAAAGCGATGATCGCCTACTCATCGATCTCGCACATGGGCGTGGTGCTGCTCGGCGTCGCGGCGCTCAACTCGGCTGGATTGAACGGCGCTTTGGCGCAGATGGTCGCGCATGGTCTGGTCGCCGGCCTGCTCTTCCTGCTGATCGGACTGCTTTACGAACGCACCCACAGCCGCGATCTGGCGGCGTATGGCTCGCTGAACCGCACTGCACCGCGTTTCGCGGTGTTCATCGTCTTCACTTTGCTGGCTGCGGTTGGATTGCCCGGAAGCGCCGGTTTCATCGCCGAACTGCACGTGCTGGTCGGTGCCTATGGCCGCTGGGGCGGCTGGCTGGTTCTATTTTCGCTCGCCATGCTCGTCTCGGCGGCGTACGCCCTGCGCGCCATCCGCGGCTTGTCGACCGGCCCCGAACGGCCGTTCGGCGTTACCGGCGGCCTGCCTGTTTTCACCGACCTCGATCGCCGCGAAACCGCCACCGCCTGGTTGCTGACCACCGGCATCGTCGTTCTCGGGCTCTATCCGGCGCCGCTGCTGACGCTGATGGCGACGTCGGTATCCCGGCTGGCCAGTCATTTTGGAGGCTGACGATGTCCGCCGCCGATCACGTCGCGCTCGACCCGGCCGCCCGGTCGACCGACGACGCGGCGCGCATCGCCGCCTGCCTGCAACGGCTGGCGCATCATCTGCCGGCGCAGGCGCCGCTGCGCGATTTCGTGCATCACAACACCCTGCATGCCTACCAGCATCTGCCGTTCCAGAAGGCGCTGGAAGCCGCGGCGCGCCTGAGCGGAGCACGCCCCTGGCTGTCGCAGGCACGCTGCCGCGAGTGGTATCGAGAGGGGCGGATCGATGACAGCGATATCGACGCCGCCTTGCAGCAAATGCCCGAACTGGCCGCCGATGAATCGCTGCTGCCCGCAGGCAGCGGCGAACTGCGCCGCTGCCAGGTGTTGCGTGCAGCGCTGTTGCAGCCACCGGAGGCGATCTCGCTGACCCGCTGGCGCTGGCTGCGCGATGAATGCGCGGCCGACCAACGCCTGCCGGACGATCTCGACGCGCCGGCGCGGCAAAGCCTGCTCGGCGCGGCGCGCATCGGCGGACTCGACGAAGCGGCGGCGGTTACGGATTTGTGGGCCGCAGCCGGCGACCTGTCCGCCAGTTGTGGTTTGGATGTGTCGGACAACGTCGCGCTGGCCAGCCTGGTCGACGCGACGCCGAGCGACGCCCGCCGGCTGTGGCGGACGCTGCACGATCGCCTCGGGGAAGACTGGACGCTGTCCGACCTGCTGGCGCATCTGACCGGCGAAGACCTGCGGCGGGCGATCCAGCCGCCCTTGATCCGCCATCTCGCCGCCCATCTCGATCAGGGCATCGCCGCCTGGCGCAATCCGCGCCGACAGGACGGTTTTTATGCCGCCTGGCAGCATAGTGCCGGCAGCGACTGGCTATGGGAACTCGAGGAATTTCCCGGTACGCGATTCGACATCCGGCAACTGCCCGCTGACCCACTGACGACGATCGCCGACGAGTTGCGCCGGCTCGGCATCGCTGAAGCGTGTTGGCCGGGTTATCTGGAAACGCTGGCGCAGGAATTGCCTGGCTGGGCCGGCATGATGCACTGGCGTGAAGCCCGGCCGGGTACGCTCGACGCGCCGGTGGCGCTCGCTGATCTGCTGGCAGTGCGGCTGGTTTTCGAACGTCTCTACGCCGAGCAACTGGTACTTCGCCTGTGGGGCCTGCCGCTCGCCGAACTCGGCGCGTACCTGCAGGGTCAGGCGGCCGAACTGGCGCTGCGCGACGCTTGCGGCCAGCGGCAGTTGCCCGAGGAACTGCTCGACGACATCCGCCCGCAACTCGCCGTCCCGGTCACAGCCTGCGCCTGGCAGCATCTGCTGGCGGTGGTGCGTGCCGCGCCGAACCTGACCTCATCCGCCACAGAACGTCGAGCGCAGACGGCTTGGCCGCTGTTCGCACTCGCCTGTCGTCTCGGCCTTTGCGGTCGCCAGTTGCGCGCGCTCGGCAGTGACGGCGTCGCCATGCTCTGGCGTTGCGCGACGGCACTGAGCGACGGACAGCGCGGCATGCTCTGGCTTCTGGCGTACGAGCATCATTATCGGCAAGTGATCTTTGCCGCGTTGAGCGCCAACCACGGGCGCGCGCGTCCGCTGGCTGGCCGGGCCGCAGCGCAACTGGTGCTGTGCATGGACGATCGCGAGGAAGGGACGCGCCGGCACCTCGAAGAAGTCAATTCGGCGTACGAGACTTTCGGCGCTGCCGGCTTCTACGGCGTGCCCATCCTCTGGCACGGCATCGACGACGAGGCACCGACCGCTTTGTGCCCGATCGTCGTCCGGCCGACCAATGCCGTGCGCGAGAACGTGCCGGCGGCGTTTGCTGCCGACGAGCAGCGGCATCGGCAACGCCAACGGCAACGTCTGGCCTGGCGCGAGCGGCTGCACCAGAGTACGCGCCGCGGCTGGCTGCAATCGGCGCTGCTCAACGCCGCCGCCGGCCCGCTGGCGCTGCTGGCGCTGCTTGGCCGGACGCTCGATCCCGGCGCCTTCGGCCGCTGGCTCGAACAGCGCCGGCTGGCTTTCGATACGCCGCTGCCGACGACCCTGCAACTGAGCGCTGCCGGCGACGAGGCGCAACGCGAAGCGAGCGCCGACGCGCCGCGGCAAGGTTTCAACGACGACGAGCAGGTGGCGTGTGTCGGCAATTTTCTGCGCAGCATCGGGCTGACGAGCGATTTTGCGCCGCTGGTGGTCATCGTTGGCCACGGTTCGGACAGCCGCAACAATCCGCACCTGGCGGCCTACGACTGCGGCGCCTGTTCCGGTCGACACGGCGGCCCGAATGCGCGCGTTTTCGCCGCGCTGGCCAATCTGCCGGCGGTCCGCGCGCAACTGGCGGCGCAGGGGGTGACGATTCCCGCGCAGACGGTTTTCGTCAGCGCCGAACACAATACCTGTGACGAGAGCTTCCTCTGGTACGACACGGAACGGGTTCCGGCCAGCCATCAGCCGGCGTTTACCGCCTTGCGCCGCGATTGCGCCGAGGCCGCGCGCCTGCACGCCGTCGAACGCTGCCGGCGTTTCGCCTCGGCGCCGACGAACCCGACACCGGCGCAGGCGATGCGCCATCTCGCCGATCGCCGCCATGATTTCGCCCAGTCGCGTCCGGAACTCGGCCACGCCACCGTTGCCGCGGCGCTGGTCGGCCGGCGGACGATGAGTCGCGGCGTTTTTTTCGACCGGCGGCTGTTTCTGATTTCCTACGATCCCTTGGCCGACGCCGACGGCAGCGTGCTCGAAGCGACCCTGCTCGCCGCCGGTCCGGTCGGTGCCGGTATCAGCCTCGAATATTATTTCTCGACTGTCGATAATGAACGTTTCGGTTGCGGCAGCAAGGTGATGCACAATCTGTCCGGCCTGTTCGGCGTCATGCAGGGTGCCGGTTCCGACCTGCGCACCGGTCTGCCGGTGCAGATGATCGAAATCCACGAAGCGATGCGCTTGCTGGTCGTCGTCGAACAGACACGGGAGGTGATCGGCGCGATCTACGCGCGGCAGCCGCCGCTGCAGGAATTGATCGGTAACGGCTGGATCGTCCTGGCGGCGCAGGACCCGCAGAGCGCGGCGCTGCATCTCTTCGACCCGGCGCGCGGCTGGCAAGCCTGGCAGCCGCCCCTCGGGCAAGCCGAGCTGACGACGGTCGATCGCTCGGCCGACTGGTTCGCCGGTCACCGGCAGCCCTTGCCGCCGGCCTTGTTGCGCCGCCCGCTCCGCCAGCCATGAACGCCGCCGACCTCTTGCACTGGCTTTTCGGCCTGCTCGGCGACGCGGCGCCGCTGGTCGGCGTCGTGCCTTTGCTGCCGCTGCTCGCCGCCGCTTTCCTCACCTTGCGCCTGGCCAGCGGCGCCGCGCACGGCGACGCGCAGGAGCCGATGACCGCGCGTAGCGCGCAGCTGGCGGCGATCGGCGCGCTGGTGATCCTGCTGCTGCTCGACCTGGCGGCGCTGTTCGGCGCCTTGCCGACGAGAGTGTCATACGGCCACTGGCTGTCGATCAGCGCGGTGCCGGTGCACCTGTCGTTCATCCTTGACGCCTACAGCCTGCCGGCTGCGACGCTGGTGGCGCTGATCGGCTGGCTGGCGCTGCGTTTCTCGGCGACCTATCTGCACCGTGAACGTGGCTTCCAGCGCTTTTTCCTCGGCATGAGCCTCTTTCTCGCCGGCATGCTGCTGATCGTCCTGGCCGGCAACGCGGTGCTGACTTTCATTGGCTGGGAACTCGCCGGCATCAGTTCCTGGCTGCTGATCGCCTACGCCTGGGAACGGCCGCTCGCTTTCGGCAACGCGCAACTGGTATTTCTGACCAACCGCGTCGGCGATGCCGGTTTTCTGCTCGGCATCGGTCTGGCGGCGTGGTCGCTGCGCAGCGTCGATTGGCTGGCGCTGCCCGGTGACGGCAGCGAAGCGACGGTGACGCTGCGTCTCATGCTGATCGGTTTCGTCGCCGCGGCGCTGGTCAAATCGGCGCAGTGGCCGTTCACGCCGTGGATCGCGCGTGCGCTGGAAGGACCGACGCCGTCGTCGGCGGTGTTTTACGGTTCATTGATGGTGCATGCCGGCGTCTATCTGCTCTGCCGGATGCAGGGCATCCTGCTGCAGGTGCCGGATATGCAGCTGCTGCTGATCCTGGTCGGGCTGGCGACAGCACTCTATGGCGGCTTGTGCGCGCTGGTGCAGAGCGATGTCAAGTCGGCGCTGGTCTTGTCGACCGTCGCCCAGGTCGGCCTGATGGTCGTGCTCTGCGGCTGCGGATTATTCTGGCTGGCGGCGATCCATTCCGGGCTGCACGCCGCCTGGCGCGCCTACCAGTTTCTACTTGCGCCGGCGTACATGCATCTCGTCCGCCATCCGGCGCGGCCGGTGCCGGCGTGGCTTGCCGGCCGCACGTGGTGGTACACCGCCACCGTGCAGCGTTTCTGGCTCGAATCGCTGGCACACAATTTGTTGACCCGGCCGACGCTGGCGCTCGGTCGCGACGTACGGGCATTCGACACGCGGCTGATCGATCCGCTGGTCGGCGCACCACGCGACGACGAGGATCAGCCGGCGCAGGAGGCGAGTGTCGAGCTGATCCGCGGTCACGGTCTGGCCGGCCGGGCCTTGTACGCTTTCGCCGCTTACCTGCAGTCGCTCGAAAATCGCCTGCTGCTCAGCGGGGAAGGCACCTTTTTCAAACGTTTGCAGCGGCTGGTCGATTATGCCAACGGCGTCGAATCGCTGCTCGAACAACCGCGCTATCTGATGTTGATGGTCATGGCCACTTTCGTGGTGATTCTGTGAAAGAAATCTCCTGGCAACTGCTCGGCAACTACCCGCTGCTGGCGACGCTGCAGGCGCTGCCGCTGCTGGCGGCCGCACTATTGGCGGTGATGCGCCGAAACGAGCTGGCGTTGCTCGTCGGCAGGGTCTGCGCCTTGCTCGAACTGGCGCTGGCTGGCGATCTGTATGCCCGCCTCGACCCGGCGCCGGGGGTGATGTATTTCGCCGAACGGTTCGATCTCTTCGCCTACCATGCCGCGGTCGATGGCATCAGCGTGCTGTTCATTCTGCTCACCGCCTTGCTCGGCGTGCTGCTGTCGTTCTACGGCATGGCGCGTCAGCAGGTGACGCCGGTGCATCTGTTGAGTGTGCTGCTGCTCGTCGAGGCGGCGCAGATGATCATGCTGACGACGGTCAACCTGCTGTGGTTCGCCGGCGGCTCGGTGCTGCAGTTCTCGCTGGTCGGCTACCTGCTCTGGCGCTGGGCGTCGGCGCGCGAGGAAAACCTGGCGCTGTCACGCTTTCTGCAGTATCAGTTTTTCGGCTGGAGCCTATTCGTCGCCGGCGCCGTCGTGCTCGCCTGGAGTCAGGCCGACGTCGCCGGTGGCCGGTGGACCTTCGATCTGTTCGACATGCTGCGCACGCCGCAGATCGGCAAGTATCAGTCGGTGGCCTTCTACCTGCTGTTCTACGGACTGGCGGTGCGCACGCCGCTTTTTCCGCTGCACGGCTGGCTGCCGAATTCGACCGGCAAGGGGCTGGTCGCCGTCGCGCCGGTGCTGCTGCTCGGCGTCAAGGTCGGCATCTACGGCATGGCCCGCTTCCTGCTGCCGCTGACCGCCGAGGCGGTGATCCTCTGGCAGCCGTACGTCGTCGCTTTCGCCATGGTCGGCGTCTTCTTTGCGGCGATCCTCGCTTTCCGGCAAGCCAATCTGCGCCGCCTGCTCGCCTTCGCCGTCGTCAGTCATACCAGCCTGATCGTCATCGGCCTGTTCACCCTGCACCCGCTGGGGCTGCAGGGCGCCTTGCTGCTGGCGGTCAACTTCGGACTGGCGGCGACGGTGATGTTTCTGGTGGTCGGCTACGTCTATCGGCGCACCGGCACCACGGCGCTCGACCAGCTCGGCGGCTTGTTCGACCGCCTGCCGTTCATCACCGTCGCCTTTCTGATCGGCGGCTTGGCGATCCTCGGCATGCCCGGCACGCCGGGATTCGACGCCGTGCATCTGGTACTCGAAGCGTCGATCGAGACCTTCGGCGCCTTGCCGACGATCGCCACCGCGCTTGGCAACGTCGCTGCCGCCGGTTTCCTGCTCTGGGCCTTCCAGCGCGCCTTTCTCGCGCCACGGCCGCGTGAACTGCCGGCGGCACGCATCACCCCGACCAGTCACGCAGAATACTTCGTCGGCGGCGCGACCCTGCTGGTGCTGCTGGTCGCCGGTTTTTTCCCTGAGCCGTGGCTGAAACTCACCGATGCCGCGACGCAAGCGTTGGCGGCGTATTTCCCGCATGGCTGAACTGGCCCACCATCCCTTGCTGAGCATCCTGCTCGCCTTGCCGCTCGGTGGTGCGCTGCTCTGCGCTTTCTTTCGCCAGGCGCCGACGGCGCAACGCATCGCTTTGGGCAGCGCCGTGGCGACGCTTGGCTGTTCGCTGCTGATTGTCGCCGCCTTCGATCCCGCACGGGAGGAATTCCAACTCGTCGAATTGGCGCCGTGGATCGCCGGGCTGGGCATCAACTATCTGGTCGGCATCGACGGCCTGTCGCTGTTCTTTCTGCCGGCGACGGCGTTACTTTTCTGCGCCGCGATCGTCGCCAGTTGGCGGGTGACGGCCAGCGGCACGGCTGCGCTGTCGCCGGGTCTGTATTTCGCTTTGCTGCTGTCACTCGAGGTGCTGACCCTGGGCATCTTCTGCGCGCTCGATCTGATTCTCTTCTTCTGCTGCTGGGAAGCATCGCTGATCCCGCTCTATTTTCTGGTTAGCCTGTGGGGTAGCGGCAGCGGTCGCCAGGCGGCAGCCATCCGCTATTTTCTGGTCATGCTCGCTGGCGGCGTACCTCTGCTCTTCGGCTTGCTGGCACTGGTTACCGGACAAACGGCCGGTGGCACGCTGGTTTTCGCGCTGCCGGCGCTGCTCGACGGCAGCTTGCCGGCATCGACACAGTATCTGGTCTTTCTGCTCCTGCTGATCGCCTTCGGCGTCAAGGTGCCGCTGGTGCCGCTGCATACCTGGCTGCCGGCGATGGCCATGGGTGCGCCGGCGGCGATCACCGCCATCCTGGTCGGACTGAAGCTCGGCGCCTATGGACTGATCCGGCTGGCCATCCCGCTGGCGCCGCTGGCCGCGCGCGAGTTGCAATGGCTGCTCGCCGGCCTGGGAACGCTGGCCATCCTCTATGGCGGCGTGGCGGCGCTGGTGCACAGCAATCTGCGCGGCGTGCTCGCGTATGCCAGCGTCGCACACGTCGGGCTGGTCGTTCTCGGCATCTCGACATTTTCGGTGTCCGGGCTGCAGGGTGCGCTGCTCTTGCTGCTCAATTTCAGCGTCAGTTCCGGCGGTGCTTTCCTGGCACTGTCATTCCTGCAACGCCGCAGCGGCTCGACCGACATCGCCCAGATCGGCGGGGGGCTGATGCTCAAACTGCCCTTGCTCTCCGGCTTCTTCCTCTTCTTCGGTCTGGCCGGCATCGGTTTGCCGGCTACCAGCAGCTTCCCGGCGGAATTGCTGATCGTCGTCGCCGCGCTGCACAGTCATACCGGCGCCGGTCTGGCAGCGCTGTTCGGCACCATTCTGGCCGCCGCCGCGGTCCTGGTGCCCTTCGGTCAGGCTTTTCTCGGTCCGCTGCGTCGGCCGGATCTTGCGCAGGCGACCGATCTTTTGCCGCGCGAACAGATCGTTCTGTTATTGCCGGCACTGTTGACCGTCGGCATCGGCGTCTACCCCGGCCCGCTGCTCGACTGGCTGCGGCCGGCGGCGGAAGCCTGGGTGGCCGGGCTGGCTGGGCTGCTCTAGCCGGTGAGTACCCCGGCAGCGATGCACAAACCGTTTGCCGCAGCGTGCGAGCGCAACCGCGAGCCGATTCTGACCGTATTGCGCGACTATTTCGCCGATCGTCGGCGGGTGCTGGAAATTGGCAGCGGCACCGGACAACACGCCGTTTTTTTCGCCGCCCACTTTCCCGCTTTGTGCTGGCAAACCTCGGACCGGGCGGAGAATCTGCCGGGAATCGCCGCCTGGCTGGCCGAAGCGGCGTTGCCGAATACGCCGCCACCGTTAGAGCTCGATGTCTGCGAGCCTTTCCCGGCGAGCGGTTTCGATGCGTTGTTCAGCGCCAATACCTTGCACATCATGCCCTGGTCAGCGGTGCAACGCCTGTTCGCCGCTTTGCCGACGGCGCAGCTCGAGCAGGCGCTGGTCGTCGTCTACGGACCGTTCAATTATGGCGGTCGTTTCACCAGCGACAGCAACGCCGCCTTCGACGCGCAACTGAAAGCGGCGTCCCCGCTGCAGGGTATCCGCGATTTCGAACGCATCGCCGTGCTGGCTGCCGCTGCCGGGCTGGTTCTGCTCGAAGATCGCGCCATGCCGAGCAATAACCGCTGCCTGGTGTGGCGGAAAACGGCCAGCAAGCGATCGGTGGCGAATGAAGCTGAAAGTCATCAGGCGACTCACCCATCGTTCCTCGCATCTGCTGGGACAGAGAGCAATTTCCTTTGAAATCAAACTTATTCTATTGGAAAGGAGTCGCGCAATGGCCGGCTTTGAAGATTATCGTACAGACGCCCAGGAGATCGAACTGGCGATCGAGCGCAAAGGAATCGCCCTCGGCATCGACTGGCAGGATGACGGGCAGGTGCGCGCATTGGCGCGCGAAGCGCTCGATTACTCGGCCGATCAGACCCGCTTTTCAGCCGTCGAACCGCTCGATCACCGCCTGATGGCCAAAGTCGAACTGTTCGGTCTGGCCGGGCTGATGCTGCGCACGATGGAAGAAAGTGCCGGCATCGGCTTCGAGAGCCACGGCGGCACGGCGTGGAAAGCTTTCGCCCGCGCGCTGTGGGCCGAAGCGGAGTCGCGCAAGGCCTGAGGTTGTGGCCGGCGCGGCGCGTCAGACCGCGTTGGCAGCGGGACGATAAGCGTTGATCGCAGCGCGCGTCGCCAGCGCCGCCTGGCGAGCCGCCGCGGCAAAATCCTCGCCGCGGCTGGCGTAAAGAATCGCCCGTGACGAATTGATCATCAGTCCACCGCCATCGGCCGTACAGCCGGCGCGGACGGTCGCCTCGATGTCGCCACCCTGCGCCCCGATTCCCGGCACGAGCAGCGGCATCGCGCCGGTCAATTGGCGAACACAGGCGATTTCGTCCGGAAATGTCGCACCGACGACCAGCGCGCACTGTCCGCTGCTGTTCCACTCGTCGCAGACCAGCCGCGCAACGCGTTCAAAGAGTTTTTCGCCGCCGACATCGAGAAACTGCAGATCGCTGCCACCGGGGTTCGACGTCCGGCAGAGCAGGATGACGCCCTTGTCCGCATAGGCCAGATACGGCTCGACCGAATCGCGGCCGAGATAGGGATTGACCGTGACGGCATCGGCCGCATAACGCTCGAACGCTTCACGAGCGTATTGCTCGGCCGTACTGCCGATATCACCGCGTTTGGCGTCGAGGATCACCGGAATTCCCGGATGTTTCATGTGAATGTGCGCGATCAGCGCTGTCAGCTGCTCTTCGGCACGCTGCGCAGCAAAGTAGGCGATCTGTGGTTTGAAACAGCAGACCAGATCGGCGGTGGCATCGACGATCTGCCGGCAGAACTCGAAGATCGCTGCCGGCTGCTGCTGCAAAAAAACCGGAAAGCGCGCCGGGTCGGGGTCGAGACCGACGCAGAGCAGGCTGTCGCGCTCCCGCCAGGCGGTATGCAGGGTATCGATGAAAGTCATGGTCGTCTTCCGGAGGAGGGTACAAAGAGGCTTATTGTACGGGCTACGGCCGGGAACGAGCAGGCGGCAGCAAGCAACCCAATTTAAAGTAATGTGTTGCAATGAGGCACAAGCTGAGCAATGAAAGCGACGGGCCATTCAGCCAGAATCCGTCGTTGAACGCTTGTTGCTTGCTTTTCGAGAAAGCCTTCAACCGTCGCAAAGAGGTGTACAACCTATGGAAACCACAGAGCTGATCGCTGATCGACCTGCTCAGCCGGGGCGAGGACAACCGGCAGCAGTTCAAGGCGGACGTGAACAATGCTGATGCTTTGGCGACCGAGATCGTGGCCTTCTGTAGCACGGCTGGCGGGCGCATCTTCATTGGTGTGAACGACGACAGCTCGGTACGGGGTCTGTCCGGAGCCGATGTTGCCCGTCTCAACCAGCTCATCGCCAATGCGGTCTCACAGGTTGTGCGTCCCGCCGTAAATCCGCTCACGGAAACGTGCTACAGCCAAATGGCACAGTAATGCTTGTCTCCATTCCAGAGGGTGTCAACAAGCCCTACATGGACAAGAACGGCCCCATCTGGGTAAAGAATCGTTCAGACAAACGCCGCGCAACGTTGCGCGAGGAGTTGGCACGCAGATCGAGGACGAACGCTACATCGACAGCCGCGACTTTACTGGCAAGCTGGCCAATGTCTTCCAGCAGACACTGGGCTTCATCGTCGCTAATACCCACGCCGCGCGGGGCGAGCAAGGATTCAATTCTCAGAAGCTGTCTAAAAACTCCGAAAGTGTCCAACAGAGCGCATCTTTCTTCCCGCAAAGGGGGTGGAATTGAGCCGTCAAACTGGCAAGAACATGGTCGAATTGGCCACCTCACCCTTCCATTCCTGTGGTTAGGGAAACGCAGAACAATTCAAGTGCTGCGAGAATTTGGCTGTGATTGCCG
>CAYRXO010000051.1:0-19703 GCA_964428215.1 uncultured Candidatus Accumulibacter sp.
GCGACACCACCCTCGGCGGCGACTTCGGCCAACTCAGCGTGCAGAACAGCGCCGCACTGCACTTCCACGCCACGCACGTCAGCCAGGACGCCAGTGTGTACAGTAGCGGCCCAGTGACGCAAAACGGCCCGCTGGTCGTCGGCGGCACGACGACGCTCAACGCCGGCACGCAAGCCGTCACCCTCAGCGACGCCGGCAACGACTTCGGCGGCCCGCTGACGCTCACCGCCGGAGCAACGAATGTCAACGACAGTAATACTCTGGTCGTAGGATTGAATACCGGCAATACCAGACTTTCCGCCAATCAGTTGTCCGTGTCCGGCACCGTGACGACAAGTTCGGGTGCTCAATCGCAGTGGATCAGTGCGACGACCGTGGAACTCGGCAACTTGCGTTTGAATGGCAACGGCAATGTCTCTATCGTTGCTGAACAGGATTATGCAAATGCGGGTGTTGAAGTGCCCGCGATCGCCGTGCAAGACGTCAGCGGTACTCCTGCCCAATTGAAAATCTATCCAAGTAGCATTTTTCAGCGGCAGGATACCCGGATTTCCAGCCAGCCCGGCGTCAGTCTGCAGCTTGAGGCCCGGCATGCGTCGATCGATTTGAGCGCTAATGCCGGCGCGAGTAGAAACGGGGCGAACAATCAACCGACTACCCTGCCCGGAATCGAGGGGCTGATCCAGGTCTTTTCGCATCCGGAGGTCAATGACGCGCGGCAACTGACGCGCAGCAGCCAATCGACGAACGATCTGCAAGGGCCCGTGTCGGCGGTGACCAGCGCGGATGTCAATCAGAGCGGTCCGCACAAGAGTGTCATCGCCCTTGCTTCCGACACGCTAACCATTGCCGCCAATCCTGGGCCCGATAACCCGGCCGTTGACGCCGACACGGTCTTGCTGCTGGCTCGGCAGATCGACGGTGGTGGTGGCAAGATTCAGACGCATGTCGCTGCCTCGGCCTTGAGTGGACGGAATGTCAACACCACAGTGCCTGGCAGTGCCAACAGTCATTTCGACATCTTGCCGTCGCTGTTCATATTGAACGATGCCACCAATGTTCCAGTCACCTTACCGACTACCCCGATCAACTGGGCATTCGGGTCTGGTCAGCCGATCTCGATCGGTTTTGGTCATGCTGGCAGTTTGTCGACTAACAGCATGTTCCAGACCATTGCTGCCACCCCGTTCCGTAATGATGTCGAGGGCGGTAATGCGCCCATTTATCTGACTAGCCGGCAGTTACCCAATAACGAGACAGCAGGGGTAGTGCTGCGCGCTCTGGTGTTCCCAAGCGCCCTGCCGATCACTGCCATCCGGCCGGTCGTCGTTGACGGTACGCCGATCGGCGACTCGTCGGCCTTCGGTTCGGTGCAGGCCGCGATCGGAGAAACGATGACGCAAGTGCGCCGCGAGCAACTGGAAAGCGGTTTTTCCAATGAAAACGTCGCCGTGCAACTGCGCAAGGGGGTGGTAACCGAAACGCGAGTCGGCCAGGCGGCAGTGAATCGCTTCCTGGGTGTTGCCTCGGTAACCTCCTGTCCGGGGATGACGGTCGACGAAAATGTCGTTTGCGCCACGGCGGCGGGACAAATCGATAAGGCCGGAAAATGATTCCGGATTGAGCGCTCGACCGGGATGTGACATCGGTCACATTCCTGCTCGATCGCTTTTCCAGGATAATCGCTCGTCGGCAAGCCGTCGTAGCGGCGTGACCGCCCGGACGTCGTTGAGGGAGAGCACCTGTTCGGGTCTGCCAGTTGATTAATCAGTCTGGAAAGAAAAGCCAGAAACTCGCCATGAAGTCATTCCGCCTATTGCCAATGCGCAGCCCGGGAGCGCTGGCCCTGCTCCTGGTCGCCTGCGCCAAGCCGCCGATCCTGTCATTTCCACCGCCCAAACCGGAACCCATTCCAACGGTCGTCAATATCGAATTACGGGCCGATGAGAAAGTGAATGTTGATCGGCGCGGCCGGGCAACACCGATTGTCGTTCGTTATTACCTGCTGCAAAGCACGGCCAGTTTTGACAGTGCCGATTTCTTTTCCCTCTTTGAGCGCGACGAAGCCGTGCTGGGCGCGGCGAAAATCGTCCGCGAGGAGCTCGCCGTGCAACCCGGACAAACCTTGACCTACGAATTGCGTCCGCAGGGCGATGCCAGGCATCTGGCCATTTTCGCCGCCTATCGCGAGGTGAACCGGGCGCGCTGGCGAGCCAGTATCCCGATACCGCCGAACAAGACCAGCGCGTATGCCATACAGATCGGGCCGGGCGCGGTGACCATTACCGCCAAAGCGCCGTGATGTCGGCTCTGCGCTAGCCCGTCGTTCAACTCCTCATCGTCAGCAAACCATCATGTCCTGGTACAGCAAAGTCGTCTGGTCGGAAGGGATGTTCCTGCGGCCGCAACATTTTCAGCAGCAGGATCGCCACCTGGAGTGGTTCGTCGAGGCGCGCAGCAAAGCCTCGGGAGGCTTGTTCTGGGGCTTCCTCCATCTGGAAATCGATGAGGCGGCATTGAGCATCGGCAAAGTGGCGGTGAACAATGCTCGAGGCGTACTCCCCGACGGCACGCCCTTCGACTACAGCGCCAGCAATCCGTATCCTCTGGCCGTCGATATTCCCGTCGACGCCAGAAACGCCGTCGTCTATCTGGCTTTGCCAAAACGCCGCGAACAAAGTCCGGAGGCCATGCCCGACAACGACAATGCCGCGCCTCTTGCCCGCTATCAGCCGGTCGAAGAGCAGTTTGTCGATTCGGCCACGGCCGAGAGCGGCAAAGAACCCATCGAGACCGGCCGTTTGCGCTTGCGTCTGGCGCTCGCCGAGCAGCTTTCCGGCGAATTCGAGCGCATTGGCGTCCTGCGCATCGTCGAACGACGGCCGGATAACCATCTGCTCGTCGATCGCAGCTACATTCCACCGCTGCTCGCCTGTCACGCATCGCCGGCGCTGACCGGTTTTTTGCGCGAGATCCGGGGCTTGCTCGATCAGCGGGCCGAGGCGATTGCCGGGCGACTGACACAGCCGGGTGCGGGTGGCATTTCCGAAATTGCCGATTTTCTGTTCCTGTTGACCCTCAACCGTCATCTGCCGGTCTTCGAACATTATTTCGAACTCAGTCAGGTGCATCCCGAAGCCCTCTATCGTCGCCTGCTGGAACTGGTCGGCGAACTGGCGACGCTGGTTTCCGAGGAAAGGCGTTTCGTCAGCGAATCGGTTTATAACCACGACGACCTGGAAATGAGTTTCGCGCCGTTGATCCGTTCCATCCGGCGTGCACTGGCGACGGTTTTCGATCAAAACGCCATCCAGATCGAATTGCAGGATCACAAGCAAGGCCGCTTTGTCGGGCTGATCGCCGACCGCAGCTTGCTGCGTTACGCCGGCTTCGTGCTGGCTGCCAACGCCCAGATGGCCAGCGAGACCTTGCGTACGCGATTCCCGACGCAGGCCAAGATCGGTCCGGTGGAAAAAATCCGCGAACTGGTGAATCTGCAACTGCCTGGCATCTCGCTCAAGCCGTTGCCCGTCGCACCGAGGCAAATTCCCTACCACGCCGGCTTCAGCTATTTCGAACTCAGCAACAGCGGCGATCTGTGGAAACAACTCGAGCAATCCGGGGGGCTCGGCATTTACGTCACCGGCGACTTCCCGGCCCTCGAACTATCGCTGTGGGCGATCAGACGTTGACGCCGCCTTGAGCGCGGCAACCCATCCACTTACCGGAGACCGGCGCCATGGCGTACGACGATCCCTTTGCCCAGCCCCCGTCAGAAAAGACTTTGATCGTTCCCTCGCCCGGCATGCGCGGCGGCGCACGCGCGGCGAACACCGCGGCGCCGCAGGGAACGACGACACGCTATCCGCGGGGCGATCTCTCCGCCCTCGATTGGCACACCGGACTCAATCCTTTAATCGCCGCAGCCAATCCGCTGCTCAATCTCGTGCCGCAATTGCGTCAGGCGCAGCACCCCGACCCCCTCGGCTTGCGGGAAACCCTGGCGCGGGCCGTGGCCATGTTCGAAAGCAAGGCTCAGGAACAGGGGGTGCCGCACGACCAGATGATCGCCGCCCGCTACGCCTTGTGCACCTTTCTCGACGAAAACGCCGCCAATACGCCATGGGGCGACAAAGTGTGGGCGCAGCGCAGCCTGCTGGTGCAATTCCACAACGAAGCCTGGGGGGGCGAGAAGTTCTTCCAGTTGCTGGGCAAACTGGCGGAGAACCCGGCCACCTATCAGCACTTGCTCGAGCTGTTCTACGTCATCCTGTCGCTTGGCTTCGAAGGACGTTATCGAGTCATACAGAACGGCCGTGCGCAGCTGGCGTCGGTACGCGAGAAACTCAATCAGATGCTGCGCAATCAGCGCGACGACCCCAGCCGCGAACTGTCGCCCGCCTGGCAAACGACGGCCACCGCCAGACGCCCGCTACGCGAATCGTTCCCGCTGTGGGCCGTGGCGACGATTGCCGCGTTGTTGCTGGCGCTGGTGTATATGCTGGCTTCCTTCACGCTCAATCGTCATTCCGACCCGACCTTCGCCTCGATCCTGGCGTTGAAGGCCAGTCCGCCAACACCGGCTGCGCCACCGGCCCCGGTCGCGACTGCGGCACCGGCGGCGCCCGCGCCTGCGCGTCTGGCGCATTTCCTGGCGCCGGAAATCCAGGCCGGGCGCGTCGTGGTCCGTGATCTGGACGACCGCAGCATCGTCACCGCCCGCGGCGACGGACTGTTCGAAGCGGGCAGCGCCACCCTGTCTTCCTCGTTCGCCGAGTTGCTCGGCCGCATCGGCGAGGCGGTGGCCAAAGTCGATGGCAGCGTGCTGGTCAGAGGGCATACCGACAATCGGCCGATCCGCTCGGCGCGTTTTCCGTCCAACTGGCACCTGTCGCAGGCCCGTGCCGTGGCAGTGGCTGAAGAACTGACTCCCCGCCTCGGTAACCGGCCAAAAATCAATACCGAAGGCAGCGCCGACAGCGAACCGGTTGCCAGCAACGATACGCCGGATGGGCGCGCGCAGAACCGCCGCGTCGAGATCATCGTTTTCCCTGCCACCCGCCACTGATCGGGGCCAGCAATGAAAAAACTGTTCTCCCTGCTGCTTCACCCGCTCGTCCTCGGCACACTCGGCGTCATCGCCCTGGCCCTGCTGATCTGGTTCGTCGGCCCGCTGGTGGCCTTTGCCGGCTACGCGCCGCTCGAATCGGAACGCGCACGCTGGATTTTCATCGGGCTGATCGTTCTGTTGATCGTGCTGCGTGTCGTCTATCTGCGTCTCAAGGCACGTCTCAGCAACGCCAAATTTCTCGAAGGATTGCTGAGCAGGAAAAAAGGCGAGGCCCCCGCCGAAGCAGCCGAGGCGGCCGAAGTGGCCATTCTGCGCCAACGCTTCGAAGAGGCGACCAGCCTGTTGCGGCATAGCCGGGCGGCCAACACCGGCAGCGCCTGGGCACGCTTCACCGCTCTCGGCTCGCGTCGATACGTGTACCAGTTGCCGTGGTATGTCTTCATCGGCGCGCCGGGTGCGGGCAAGACGATCGCGCTGCTCAACTCCGGGCTGCGCTTTCCGCTCGCCGACAAGCTGGGCACACCGCAAGTCAAGGGGGTTGGCGGTACGCGCAACTGCGACTGGTGGTTTACCGACGACGCCGTGCTGCTCGACACCGCCGGGCGCTACACCACGCAGGATTCCGACGCAGAAGCCGACCGGCAGGCCTGGCAGGGTTTTCTCGCCTTGCTGCGCAAACATCGCGCGCGCCAACCGCTCAACGGCGTGCTGCTGACCGTCAGTCTCGGCGATCTGCTCGGCAATGGCGAAGCCGAGGCCAACCGGCTGGCCGACGCTTTGCGGCGCCGTGTGCAGGAGATGTACAGCGAGCTCAACGTCCGACTGCCGATCTATGTGCTGGTGACCAAAACCGACCTGATCGCCGGTTTCAACGAATTCTTCGCCAATCTCGGCAAGGAAGATCGCGATCAGGTGTGGGGGATCACTTTCCCGCTTGCCGAAAGCGGCGCCAGCGACCCGCTCGCCACCTTGCCGGCGCAACTGGATGCGTTGCGGGAACGGGTCACCGGCCAACTGCTCGTCCGCCTGCAGGAGGAATTCGACCTCGAGCGTCGCGGGCTGATCGCCGCTTTCGATCAGCAATTCGCTTTCGCCAACCGTTTGCTCGACGTCTTCCTGAAAAACGTCCTCTCGGCGACCGGCTTTGAACACCCGCTGCTGGTCAGGGGCGTCTATTTCACCAGCGCCACCCAGGAAGGCAACCCGATCGATCGGGTGATGGCCAGCCTGGGCAGTGCCTTCGGTCTCGAACGTCGCGTCATCGATCGGCCCGCCGGCAGCGGCAAGAGTTTTTTCCTGACTCGACTGCTGAAGGACGTCGTCTTCGCCGAACAGCGCATCGGCGGCACCAACCTGAAATGGGAACGGCGCCGGCAACTGATCCGCTTCGGCACGCTGGCGACGATCGGCGTGCTGGCCGCGGCCCTGTTGCTCGGCTGGACTTTCAGCTATCTCCGCAACAGCAGTTACATCAAGGAGGTCGATGAGGCGGTGGCCACCCTGCGGCCGGTGGTCAGCGGCGTCGGCAACGCCGCCAACAACGACGTCGCTTCGGTCCTTGCCGTGCTCGACGGCGTGTACGACATCTCCGCTACCGCCACCCGCCCGCGGGACGACAGTCCGACAGGCATGGGTCTCGGGCTGTTTCAGGGCGACAAGCTCGATGCGGCGGCCAATCAGTCCTATCGCGGACTGTTGCGCGACGTGCTCTTCCCGCGCCTGTCCCGGCGCATCGAGGCACAACTGCGCGCTGTCGATGGCAGCAATCTCGAATATGCCTACGAGACGCTGAAAGCGTATCTGATGCTCAACGATGCCCAGCATTTCGATGCCGACGAGTTGAAAGCGTGGATCAGCCTCGATTGGGATCGTCACCTGCCGCGGGAAATCACGGCTGACCAGCGGGCGGCGCTGAGCAAGCATCTGAACGCCTTGTTCGCTGACGGTCCGGTGGCGTCGCCCATCGTGCAGGATCAGCAGCAGGTCGCCCGCACGCGCGAACTGCTGCTGCGCTATTCACTTCCCGACCGGATCTACAGTCGTCTGAAACGCCAGGGCGTTGGTGAAGGCTTTGCCGATTTCACCATCGAACGCGCAGCCGGCAGCAGCGCGGCGCTGGTCTTCGTGCGCAAAAGCGGCGCGCCGCTGACGCGCGGCATTGCCGGCTTGTATACCCGTGACGGCTACCACAAAGGCTTCACCAAAGCCGTCGACGCGGTTACCCTCAAGCTGGCCAAGGAAGAGCCGTGGGTGCTGGGCACCCGGAGTACGACGGCGCTGGTCACGGCCAACGTCAGCAACGACGTCCGCCGTCTGTATCTCGCCGACTATGTTCGTCAGTGGGAAGCGCTGCTCGCCGACATCGCGCTGGTTCGCTCGCCGAGCCTGTCGCAGAGCATCCAGGTCGCGCGGGTGCTCTCGGGGGCCGACTCGCCTTTGCCGAAACTGATGCGCGCCATTTCCCGGGAAACCACCCTGACGCCTGGCGAAGCGGAAAAAAGCGCGGTGGACAAGGCCGGCGAGAAACTCGCCAGCGCCAAACAGGAACTCGGCAAGGTGCTGAATATCGGCGGCAACGACGCGGCCACGGCGTCGGCTCCGGCAGAGCGCCTCGAAAGTCTGGTCGATGAGCGCTTCGCGTACCTCCGGCAACTGGTCGCCGGTGATGGCAAGAACTCGCCGATCGACGCGGTCACCCAACTGCTCAACGATGTTTACGTGCAGTTGTCGGCCACCGAAACGGCAATCAGGGACAAGGTGGCGCCACCGCCCGGCGACACGACGGCCAAGGTGAAAGCGGAAAGCGCCCGACTGCCGGAACCGGTACGCAGCATGGTGCAGCAGATTTCCGGTGCCGGCACCAGCCAGACGCTCGCCGCGACGCGTGAGAATCTCTCTGCTGCCGTCGGCGCGCAGATCGGGCAATTCTGTCATCTGGCCACCGACGGTCGCTATCCCTTCGTCCGTGGCAGCTCCCGTGACGTCACCCGCGAGGATTTCGCCCGTCTATTCGCTGCCGGCGGATTGATGGACGACTTTTTCCAGAAGAATCTGGCTGCTTACGTGGACACCTCCAGCCAGCCGTGGACCTTCAAGAAAGTACAGGAACAATCCCTCGGCGGCAGCGGCAATCTGATCCAGTTTCAACGGGCGGCGACGATACGCGATGTCTTTTTCCGCAGCGGCGGCACGGTGCGGCTGGATTTCAAGGCGATCGACATGGACCCGGCAATCACGCAATTCATCCTCGACGTGGATGGACAACTGGTCAAGTATGCGCATGGCCCGCAAGAAAGACAGTCCATCCAGTGGCCTGGCAGCAAGGGCGGCGTCTCGGCGCGCATTCAGATCACTCCGCCGGCTCCCAGCGGCGCCTCGGGCGCGACGGCTGACGGACCCTGGGCGCTGTTCCGGCTCTTCGACAAGGCGCGCGTCGAAGGACTCGGAGCGCCGGAAAAATTCAAGGTCGTTTTCGACGTCGAAGGCCGTCAGGCCAGCTTCGAAGTCACCGCCAGCAGCGTGCAGAATCCGTTTCGCCTGCGCGAACTCAGCGAGTTCCGTTGCCCAAGCGGATTATGAGCGACGCTGCCGGCTATTACGGCAAACTGCCGGCGCTGGGCGACTTTGTCCAGCGGCGCCTGCCGCAGGACTTCGTCACCGCCTGGGATACCTGGCTGCAGCAGGGCATGCTCGGCAGTCAGGACGCGCTGGGCAGTGCATGGCTGGAAACCTATCTCACGGCGCATGTCTGGCATTTCGTGCTCATGCCCGGTCAACTCGGCAAGAGCGGCTGGGCCGGTGTCTGGACACCATCGGTCGACCGCATCGGACGTTACTTTCCGTTGACCCTCGCTGCCCCGTTGCCCAGCAGCCTTCCCTTGGGCGCTTCGGCGGCAAGCCTCGGTGCCTGGCTGAAAGGCCTTGAAGAAATCGCTCGCGCGGCGCTGGCGCCGGAAAGCAGCTTGGCAAGCGTCGACGCCGAATTGCAGGCGCTGGGCCCGCTGCCCTCTGACGCACAAAAGAACGGCGCTGAACTGTTACCATGCGTTCCTGATGGCCGGAGCCATGAATCGACCGTCGAATTGCACGCGCTCACTGACAACGGCCTCGATTCCCTGGCCACGGCGGCTTTGTCACGGACGCTGGCCGGCTGCTCCGTCTGGTGGTGCTATGACCGCACGGGGCAGGGCGGCGGATTCATTCATCGCGGCTTGCCCGAGGCCGCTTTTCTCGGGAAGATGCTGACTTTCACTCCTCGAGCCGCTTGCGACGCATGAGGGCTGGCGACGAAAATTCTGGATAGATCGTGTGTCTGACGAAAATGACAAGGACAAGACGGTTTTGATCAGACGGAACAACTCCTCGCCGCGCACGCGTGCGTCGGCCCGATCAACTTCAGGCAACGCCTTGCCGATCGGCACCCGTCTGTCAGAATTCGAGATCGTCGGACTGGTCGGCGAAGGCGGCTTCGGTATCGTCTATCTGGCGGAAGACCACTCGCTGAAGCGCCGCGTCGCTATCAAGGAGTACATGCCCGCGGCTCTGGCCACACGGGGTGACGATGCCTCGGTCATCGTGCGTTCCGAACGGCAAGCCGAGACTTTCGAAATTGGCCGGCGCAGCTTTGTCAATGAAGCCCGCCTGCTGGCCCGCTTCGATCATCCGGCCTTGCTGAAGGTTTTCCGTTTCTGGGAGGCCAATGGTACCGCTTATATGGCGATGCCCTATTACGCCGGGAAAACCCTGCGTGACGTGATGCGCGAACGCAAGGGCCAGGCACCCGACCAGGCCTGGTTTCACAAAGTGCTTGATCCGGTCATGGATGCGCTCGAGCTGATGCACGCGGAACATTGCTTTCATCGCGATATCGCGCCGGACAACATCATGCTGTTGCCTGACGACCGCCCGGTGCTGCTCGATTTCGGCGCCGCCCGGCGGGTGATCAGCGACATGACGCAGGCGCTGACCGTCATCCTCAAGCCGGGCTACGCACCCGTTGAACAGTACGCCGAGATGCCCGGCATCAAGCAGGGGCCGTGGACCGACATTTATGCGCTGGCGGCGGTCGTTTACTGCACCATCACTGGTCATCCGCCGCCGCCATCCGTCGGGCGCATGCTGCGTGACGCCTATCAACCGTTGGCTGAAATCGCTGCCGGCGTCTATAGCGAACCGTTTCTGCACGCCATCGACCGCTGTCTGTCAGTCAAAGCCGAGGAGCGTCCGCAGTCGATTGCCGAAATGCGCGCGTTGTTCGAGGTGACCGAGAGCCCGGTTTGCGAAGCCAATATCGTCACCATCGCCAATTACGACGACAAGGATCGTGGTGACGAAGCAAAGCCGGCCACGGTCGCTGCTTCGGGCAGCGAACGGCGGACCCGTACTCTGCCCCCGACCAACTTGCCGGAGACAGCCGCAGCAGGCGTCGTTTTGCCAACGCAAGCGCCCGTCCAGACAATTGCGCAGGCGGCCGTTCAAGCTCCCGCCCGGACAACGGCGCCGACACCAGCGCAACCGACAATTCAAACGCCCGCTCAGCCGGCAGGGAAAGAGCCTGTTTCGTCAGCGAAATCCTTGCAGGCATCGCTGCCGACGCCGCCAATTGACGCCACGGCTCAGCCGGGCAAGCGCAAAACCGGTTGGCTCATCGCCGGCGTGGGTGCTGCTGCCGTTCTAGCTGGCGGCATCGCACTGCTACGGCCGCAACCCGAGCCAGTACCGACAGCCGAATCAGCAAGCAGCACGGTAAAGGCTCCCGGCAAGGAACTGCCAGCCGACCCGGTCGCAAAGCCACCAGCGACGCCCGCTCAGGAGCCAATGGCCCCCCCCCCGCCAGTGATCCCCACCGCACCGCCAGTCAGTGTGGAAGCCGCTTTTGCCGCCACCACCGCGGCCTCCGATCAGCGATTTGCGCTCAAAGTGGACAAAGTGCGTAGTCCGGTGATCGTTGGCAAGGAGCCCCTCACCTTTACGCTGCACAGCCAACGCCAAGGCTGGGTCTATGTTTTGCTGTGGGATGAAGCAACCGCCAGCTTGGCGCTGATCTTTCCGAACGGCTATGACCAGAACAACGAAATCGGCGCGAACAAGCCGATGGTCTTCCCCCGGCCCGACTGGGCCTATCAGGCCGATCCGCCAAAAGGCGCCTGGCGGGTTCTGCCCGTGGTCAGCGAAGCACCGCGCGACTTTTCGCTGCTCCGTCTGAACCCCGATACGCAGACGGTCACACGCAAAGTGCTCGAAGCCGCGTTGACCGAAGCCGGCCAGGGAGGACTCGCGCTCGCCGGAACGCCCAGTTGCGCCAAGCAGCCGTCTTGCCCGGCTGACTTTGCGGCGCTCAGTTTCACGGTCGAAGAAGCCAGTGACGAAGAACGCAAAAAGAAAAGCGCAGCCCGAACGGAAACTGCCGCACCCGCCACAGCCAGTGGCAGCAAGCCGCGAAGCAGTAGCGTCGAGCAAGCCGAAAAACGCTACGTCAAGGAGTTGAACAAATCACTTGACAAGCTGCTGCAGGACAAGTGAACGCCGGTGGTGAAATGGTCGTCAGCAAGTCTTGCTGGCTATTCACCTCGCGGCTTTGCTGCGCCGAGGCGGAAAAGCCGGCAGCGGGAGCAGATTTCAAGCCATTGCTCGAGCAGCGAAATTCAGGGAAGGACGGTCCGCTGTCCCACTGAGCGCTGCCCACCCGGTCAAGGCTGACGGACTGCCGGATTCATTGCGCTGCCGACTTTCCGCCGGCATGGTCGAGCGGTCCAGCCCATCACCGCCGGTAAGTAGTCAAGCAAAAATAACTTGAACAATTGTTTTAGGCATTTTCATTCCGTGGCCGTAATCGGTAGTTCCATTCACCATGAAACTCGTCCCGTTCTACGGCAAGAGCGGCAAGTTCTTCGTCGGTCACCTTGATCCCCTTGGCGTAGGTGTTTTCATCGATTCCGGGGCGATTCACTCGGATCGTGGCAGCCAGTACTGCGCTCATGCCTACCAGGAGCAACTGAAACAATTCGGCATGAAGGCCTCGATGAGCCGTAAAGGGGACTGCTGGGACAACGCCCCGATGGAGAGTTTCTGGGGGTCATTGAAAAATGAACTGGTGCATCACCAGCGCTTTGTCACGCGCGAACAAGCCCGGCGAGAAATTACCGAATACATTGAGATCTTCTACAACCGTATCCGCAAGCAGGCTCGACTTGGCTATCTATCGCCTGCTGCATTCAATCACCAGTATTATGCAAAACAGATAGCCGCTTAATCTGTTGGACTCTACGGTTGACGACCTACCTCAATGTGACAGTCGCCGTCACCCATGAGGTGGAAAACTTTTCATGCCAGTCACGGGCCACCGCTTCAAATGAGGAAGCCGCCGCCAGTTTCTTGGCTTACTTTCTCTTCCTGCCTGGCTGCGCTCGGGTCTATGCCTTGGGACAGCAGCTTACGCGCTTCGTCTCGAACATCACCGGCTTGGGCCAGGGAAACATCGGGATAGACACCAAGGGACAGCAGTTTTTCCTTACCGGCAATCCGGTACTTCAAACGCCAATACCGGGAACCGTTGGGCTTTACTTCAAGGTACATGCCCTTCTCATCGGCCAGCTTATAGGGCTTGTCCTTGGGCTTGGCGTTACGTACTTCGATGGCGGATGGGGACATGATCTTCTCCCGTGCTGGGGGTATCAAAATCCGGGGGTATCGAAATACCCCCAGAAGCCCCCCCCAAGTGAGGGGGTATTCATGAGGAAGATTATGGAACAGCACGGAACACTAGACAAGAAAAAAGCCAGTAATCTCCATAGGTTACCGGCTTTTTTCGGAACTCTCGGGAACTGCTTTTGGTGCCTGGGACGGGAATCGAACCCGTATGGCTTGCGCCGAGGGATTTTCGTCACACTTCGACTTTCGCCGCCAGCGATTGCTGTTCGTGCGCTGGACTATGCCTTCACCGTGGCGCTGCGCGCTGTAGGTGCCCCTGTCTAGTCTCTACACCTTCCTCTTGCGAGGCTTGGCTCGGCGTTGCCTCGGCCAGTATGGCCAGGGGGTTCACCGAATTTGAGGGGATTCACACGGGTGCTTTCGCCTCCCGGTGCTCAATGTTCAAGTCCCTTGTGTCTACCGATTTCACCACCCAGGCGGCAAAATTCGCTATTCTACCGGAGTGCGTGCGTAAAATGCGCATGTCGCGGCAACGGTTACGGCCTGGAAGCCGCTGAATTTTTTCTGCAACCTACTAAGGAAGTGCGGATTAATTCGAGTTTGCTGCCCAGGCGGCAAATTAACCAATTGATTTTATTGTCTCTAAAATGCAGAAAAGTGAATTAATCTGCGTTTCCCTAATACAACAAAACGCTCGGAAGTCCCGCTGAATAAACAACTGCGACCAAGTACGGCTAACCGTTTGCAGTTGGAGCCTGACAAAATCCCTCGGCCTTGCGTCCGTGCCGGTTAGACCCCGGCTCCGGGCATCATTTTCCTTGGCCATAGCAACGGCTGATCCAGGATGATCATTTTTGACCTGACGTGTGCGCACGAACATCGTTTCGAAGGCTGGTTCCAGTCGGCGGAGGATTTTGCCAGCCAGCGTGAACGCGATTTGATCGCTTGTCCGATCTGTGCTTCGACGGAAATCAGGCGCGTACCGTCGGCAATCCATTTGAGCAGAACAGCAGGCAACATGACCGCACCCGGGAAACACCCTGCACTTTCGTCATCCGAGGAGGCGGCCGCTGCCCTCGCTGCATACCAGCGAATGACGACGGTGCTGTTGGCCAATTGCGAGGATGTCGGGCATCGCTTTGCTGAAGAAGCGCGCAAAATTCATTATCTGGAAGCGCCGGAGCGTTCAATCCGTGGCGAGACGACATCTGAGGAGTTTGCAGCGCTGCAGGAAGAAGGCATCGTCGTCTTTCGTCTGCCGGTGATCAAAACCGGTGATCTGCATTGAAGTGATCGATTCATCCACATCGGGGAGAAATCCATGATCAAGTCGCGTGCCGCTGTTGCCTGGGGAGTGAATCAGGCACTGGAGATAACCGAAGTCGATGTCGAAGCTCCGCGCCAAGGCGAAGCGCTGGTGCGCATCGTTGCCACCGGGGTATGTCATACCGATGCATTTACCCTTTCCGGCGCTGACCCGGAAGGAATCTTTCCGAGCATTCTCGGGCATGAAGGCGCCGGCATCGTCGAGGCGGTCGGTCCGGGAGTGACTTCGGTCGCTGTCGGTGACCATGTCATTCCCCTGTACACTCCCGAGTGTCGACGCTGCAAATTTTGTCTCTCGGGCAAGACTAATCTGTGTCAGGCAATCCGGGCGACGCAGGGCAAAGGGCTGATGCCGGATGGCAGCAGCCGCTTTTCACAACGTGGCCAAACGATTTTCCATTACATGGGCACGTCGACCTTCTCCGAGTACACCGTGCTTCCGGAGATTTCGCTGGCCAGGATTGCCAAGGATGCGCCGCTGGAGAAAGTCTGCTTGCTGGGTTGCGGTGTGACCACCGGTATCGGCGCGGTGATCAATACGGCCAAGGTCGAACCCGGAGCAACGGTGGCGATTTTTGGGCTGGGCGGCATCGGACTCTCGGCAGTGATCGGCGCGGTCATGGCCCGGGCCGGCAGGATCATCGCCATCGATACCAATCCGGATAAATTTGTCATTGCCAGACAGCTGGGGGCGACCGATTGTTTGAACCCCGCCGACTACGACCGGCCATTGCAGGAAGTGATCGTCGATCTGACCGATGGTGGCGTCGATTATTCCTTCGAATGTATCGGCAACGTCCAGGTGATGCGTGCGGCGCTGGAATGCTGTCACAAGGGCTGGGGCGAGTCGGTGATCATCGGCGTGGCCGGTGCAGGCGAGGAAATCGCAACCCGTCCCTTCCAGCTGGTAACCGGTCGGGTTTGGCGCGGCTCGGCGTTCGGCGGTGTCCGTGGGCGCAGCGAGTTGCCGGGCTATGTCGAACGGGCGCAGCGCGGCGAAATTCCGCTCGATACCTTCATCACCCATACCATGGGATTGCAGGATATCAATCATGCCTTTGAGCTGATGCATCAGGGCAAGAGCATCCGTTCGGTCATCGTTTATTGATGGGAATCGACCGCGTCAGCTCGTTGGCGGAAGTAGCCGCCAATCGTAGTTTTGCCGGCTGGCACCGGCGTTTCCGGCATGATTCGCCGACGTTGAAATGTCAGATGATCTTCGCAGTGTTCCTGCCGCCGCAGGCTGAGCACACGACGGTTCCCGCGCTGTACTGGCTTTCCGGGCTGACCTGTACCGACGAGAATTTCATGCAGAAGGCTGGTGCGCAACGCCTCGCCGCCGAACTCGGCATCGCCTTGGTCGTGCCCGACACCAGCCCGCGCGGAGAGAACGTAGCAGGCGATCCGGACGGGGCCTGGGATTTTGGTCATGGTGCCGGGTTTTATCTCAACGCGACGCAGCCGCCCTGGGCGACAAACTATCGCATGCACGATTACGTGGTGCATGAGCTGCCGGAATTGCTGGAAAGCGCTTTGCCGATTAACGGACGGCGTGGTGTGAGTGGTCATTCAATGGGCGGACATGGCGCGCTGGTCTGCGCCTTGCGTAATCCGGGTCATTACCGTTCCGTGTCGGCGTTTGCGCCGATCTGTCAGCCGTCGGCGTGTCCGTGGGGAGAAAAGGCATTTTCCCGCTATCTTGGCGAGGATCGGCAGGCGTGGCGGGAATGGGATGCCTGCGAACTGATTGCTGCGGCAGACGAGCGTTTACCGCTGCTGATCGATCAGGGCGAAGCCGATGGTTTTCTGGCCACGCAACTGAGACCCGCTGCGCTCGAGCGGGCCTGCGCCGCAGTTGGACACCCCTTGCATCTGCGCAGGCATGCGGGCTACGACCACAGTTATCATTTCATTGCCAGTTTCATCGACGATCACCTTCGCCACCATGCGACATGGCTGCTTTCTTGACATCGAACGCAATGATTATGACTTCCGAATCGTCAGGCCAGACGGGAAGCGGCCGCCGATCAATGAATTTGCCAAGAATTCAGCGGCTGGAGCAAAGCGACAGATCGACTGCACGGACAATTTTTTTCAGCCCTGATTCCCCTGGCCGGACTGCTCTTTGGCATGTCGACTCAATGGCTGCGCAAGCGTATCGCGGCGTTGCGCGTCTGCTTGTCTATTGATTCTCTATTGCTTGCCGTGCGTTTCATCCCGAACAGCCAGTTAGTCACCGTTTCCTTTGGCGATTGCGACACGGTTGCGACCGCCGTTCTTGGCGGCGTAGAGCGCGGCGTCGGCTGCTTCGACAAGTGCGCCGAAGTTTGTGCCAGTGGCTTTGGCTAACGCCACACCGATGCTCACCCTGACCGGGATGACCTGGTTTTCCCAGCGGAAGACCTGGTTTTCCACCGACCGCCTGAATCGCTCGGCGATGTGTGCCGCCGCTTGTAAAGTCGCGTTCGGCAATACCGCGGCGAACTCTTCTCCCCCGAAGCGGAACAACAGGTCGGTGGTACGAGTAGCCTGTCGCAACAATTCGGCCACCTGGCTGAGCACGGTGTCGCCAGCGGAATGACCGAGCTGATCGTTGATCTGTTTAAAATGATCGATGTCCATCATCAGACAGGCGATCGGCAATCCGCTGGTCTGAGCGAAAGCCCATTCGGCGGCCAGAAAATCCAGTCCGTGCCGGCGATTCGGCAATCCGGTCAGAGGGTCGGTCAGCGCTTCCTGCAGCAAACGTTTTTGTAATACGGCAAATTCGTCGGCCGAGCGGACGATGTCGCGTCGCTCACGTTGAATTTCTTCCTGCAGCGACAGCATGCGGACGGCCGTATTCAGTCGCAAGCGGAGCGCTTGCAGCGTCAGCGGCCTGATCAGCACATCGTCGACGCCGGCTTCGACAGCCTCGATGACAGGCGATTCATTATGGGTTCGTGCAAGCAGGATGATGTAGCTGTTCTTGCCCGACATCGTGTGGTGTAGTTGCTGACAGAAAGCGGCCGGGGTCATGCCGGAAAGGTTGTCGTCGATGATGATGATCCGCGCCGCTTGTTGCAGGATCTGTAGCAGCCCATCGGCTGTGCCGTCGACAGGCAAGGGAAAAAAGCCCAGGCCAGTCAGTTGCTGCTTGAGCCAAGACGATTCTTCGGCAGCAATACCGAACAGCTGCACCGATTGCAGTGGAGAGGCCCGTTCCTTGCCCTGTTCCGTCGGCTTTGCGTTGATACGCCGGCTCGGTGGATTGGCTGCGAGAATGTCGGCAAACGACGGCAATTCCTGTGTCCGGACATGCAGGATGGCTCCCCAGTCGCGCCAACGGGTGACGATACGGTCAACCATCTGGTTGAGGTCCTCGACACTGAACCCCAGTCGGGCGGCACGTGTCAGCAATGACGGCAGCAAATGCCAGCGTGATTCGTCGTCGGCCATGCACACCTGGCCGAGCGCACGGGCGAAATTGAGCGATAAGGTCAGGGTTTGCAAGCGTGATCCGTCGGTGAAGCCGGGACTGTCCGGATCCTCATGATGATAGGCCGCCTGGATCAGCCATTCAGGCAAACCCCATTCAGCAAGCATGCTGGCGGCGAGTTGCCGATGATCCATGGCGAAAGCGTCGCGTTCGCACTGAATCAGCGAGCGCGTTTCCCGCCGCGCATCGAGCAAGACGGTCGCGTACTCTTCCGGCAAGAGCGTGGCCAGTGCCAGTTCACCGATACGTGCCAGCAAACCGACGGTAAAAATCTCTTCCGCTGCCATCTGCGCATAGCGGGCCAATTCCTGGCAGGCGATCGCCGTCGCCAGCGAATGACTCCAGAAAGCACCATAGTCGAAGGCGGCGCACAGGCCGCGCTTGTTATCGGCCATGATCGACAGTCCGATGACCATGTCGCGCACGCAAAAAGCGCCCAGGGCGACGATGGCATGTTGCAGCGATACGATGGGCCGCGGACGTCCGAAAATGGCCGCATTCGACATTTGCAGCAAGCGGCCTGCAATGGCCGGGTCCGATTGCACCAGCCGTACCAGATCAGTAATTCGGAAATCGTCGCGTTGCAGCAGTTTGACGATCGCCAGGGCGACGCCTTTGGGAGACGGAAGTTTGCCGGTTGCTCGGAGTTCCTTGTAGCGGATCGGGTCTACAAATCGAATCACACGCATCCCTTTCAAGAATCATTACATGATTATGGTACATATTTCAAAAATTTTTGAACAATTGTATTTATAATGATGTTTTAAATTAATTTTTATACAAATTGACGGCGTGCATCGGTCATCCCGGCCGTTACAAGGCAGTGCAACCTTCTTCCTGTAAATTTTCCGAGGCGAAGCCATCGGGCTGTTGAGATCAGTGATGCAAGTCGAGATAGGCCTTGCTGGTCATCCAGTCCTCATCGCACTCGGCAAGCCGTGCCGAGACAAGGCGCAGGCAGGACGCGGTGTTGGGGAAGATCGAGGCGACACGGGTGCGGCGCTTGATCTCGCGGTTGAAGCGTTCGAGGCCGCTGGTGGTGCGCCGCCTGGCGCGTTGCGTGTGAGGCAGGCCGAAGACGATGAAGCCCTCGGGAAGGTTCTCCCCGGCCCACGGCGCTCGGCCTCGGCCTGGTCGGGCGCGTTGAAGATCGCGCGGATGCGCCGCGCCACGGGTTGGCGCTGATCGAGGCGGGTGAGGTAGGCCTGGGCGTTCTGCTGCAGATGGAACGGGCAGCGCTGCCGGGGTACGCTGGGCACGGCGGGCGGCCTTGAGGCCGGCATGATGTCGGAGACGACCAGCTCGTCACATCCCGTCTGATCATCCGGTTTTCGATGAAAGAACTCGGAGTTTGAAATAAACCATTTTTGCATCGTTTGGGTGGGCGTCTGACGGCCCAAGGCCGCTTGGGGCAGCGGATTGTTGAACAGGAAGACGTCGCGCTGCGGGGGCAGCGATGGGTTCGGGGTCGGCGGGCGGGCGATCGCCCGCCGCTTACGATGCATTGCCGATCAGGATGAACGGAGCCCAGTAGTAGAGATGCGCGAACGGCGCTCCGGGGTCGGGGGTGAAGACGTCGGACGCCTTGATCCGGTGAACCCCTCCACGCGGCGTGCCTGCGCTCGAAACGACGGTGCGATTCAAAGCCGTAGGGGGATAAGCGCAGCGCATCCACCACCCCACCAAAAGAGCCGCCATATTACCCTGACCAACGGCCATCGGCCGGCACGCCGGTGGATGGCCAATGGCTGGCCTCTACGGTAACCCGGCGGAGTGGTTGGCATGGACGTGGTCGGTGTGTGTGGTGGATGCGCTGCGCTTATCCACCCTACGAAACTGACGGCGCGCGGCGGATTGGCTGTGGCGCAAGCAGGCGCCGCCCTTCTGGCCGATCGCGTCCAGTAGCCGTAGGGTGGATAAGCGCAGCGCATCCACCACCCGACGCAAGAGCCGCCTCATTACCCTGCGCAACGGCCAACGGCCGGTACGAAGTCGCTCTCCCGGCGGCTGGCACGTAAATGGCCCACGCCCGGCCACGTCGGCAAGCAGCGGCGGCGGCTGGCGGCGTCGTGGTCGGAGGGTGGTGGATGCGCTGCGCTTATCCACCCTACGAAGCTACGAAGCTCGATCAGCGCCTCGACGATGTCCAGCGTATTACTCTGCAGCCGGTCGCCGAGC
>CAYRXO010000052.1:0-19551 GCA_964428215.1 uncultured Candidatus Accumulibacter sp.
CATCGCCGGCGGCATGTGCGGACCCGGCCGGGCGTCGAAGGGCAGTGCGCGATGGCGTCCCATCATTGCCATACCGAGATCCTGCTCGGCGCGGGCGCCAGCCTCCGCCAGCTTGCCGGCCATGGCCAGCGCCAGGATGTCGTTGATGGCCAGCAGATTGGCGCGCATCTCGGCACGCAGAGTCGATTCGGCGGCCGGCGGCATTCTGACCAGTTGCCGACTGTCTTCATCGGCCAGCGCGACACCCGCCATGATGAGCAGGATCAGCAAGCAGGCTTTCACCCGAGATACTCCCTGAACAGATAATCGACGGCGATGCCGAGAAAAATCGCCGCGCCGAACCAGTTGTTATGGCGAAACGC
Source organism: uncultured Candidatus Accumulibacter sp. (assembly GCA_964428215.1). GTDB lineage: Bacteria > Pseudomonadota > Gammaproteobacteria > Burkholderiales > Rhodocyclaceae > Accumulibacter. The sequence continues at coordinate 363 of CAYRXO010000052.1, forward strand.
GGCAAAGCAGCGCGCCGGCTGGCGTTTGCGGATCAGCGTGTAATGATAGCCGGCAATCGTCGCCGCCAGCAGCAAGGACAGATAAAACCAGCCGCCGAGGCCGTAATGCCGTCCGACCCAGGCCAGCACGATCAGCGTCAGCGCATAGCAGAGCATCACCATCCAGACGTCGAAGCGGCCGAAAGTGATCGCCGAGGTGCGGATACCGATCTTCAGGTCGTCGTCCCGATCGACCATCGCGTACTCGGTGTCGTAGGCGATCGCCCAGAAGACGTTGGCCAGCAGCAGCCAGCCGCAGACCGCCGGCAGCGTGCCGAGTTGCGCCGCGTAGGCCATCGGAATGCCGAAACCGAAAGCAACGCCCAGATAGGCTTGCGGCACCGCAAAAAAACGCTTGGTGAAGGGATACGACGCCGCCAGAAACAGCGCTGCCACGCACAAGGCGGCCAGCAAGGCGCTGCGCAGCGGCAGCACGACGATCACCGCGCAGCCGACCAGGGCAAAAAAGAGAAGCAGGGCTTCGCGCGGCGTGACGGTTCCCGCCGCCAGCGGTCGCGCCCGTGTGCGTTCGACGTGCGGGTCGAATTTGCGATCGGCCAGATCGTTGATCACGCAGCCGGCCGAGCGCATCAGAACGGTCCCCAAGGTGAAGATCCACCACACCCGCCAGTCCGGCAAGCCCTTTGCCGACAACCACAACGCCCACCAGGTGGGCCAGAGGAGCAACAGAATACCGATCGGTTTGTCCAGGCGCATCAATTTTTCGTATTGATCGATACGCTGGCAGATTTTCTCGAAGGAAATGCTCATGACCGTCATTTTAGCGGTCGTGTGCATGCTCCGGCTGACCGGCCGTCGGCGGGACGAACGGCAGGCCGGACATCGCCGCAACGTCGACAAGCGGCGCTTACGCCGACTGTATCAATTCGATGCGGTAACCGTCCGGGTCTTCGACGAAGGCGATCACCGTCGTGCCGTGTTTCATCGGGCCGGCTTCGCGGACGACCTTGCCGCCACGCGCCCGGATCTGCTCGCAAGCGGCATAGGCGTCGGCGACAGCGAGCGCGACATGGCCGAAAGCGTTGCCCAGCTCATACGCCCAAGTATCCCAGTTGTGCGTCAGTTCGATGACCGCCTGTTCGCTTTCCGGACCGTAGCCGACGAAAGCGAGCGTGAAGCGCCCTTCCGGATAATCGCGGCGGCGCAGCAGGCGCATGCCGAGCACTTCGGTGTAAAAGGTCAGCGAGCGTTCGAGATCGCCAACGCGCAACATGGTGTGCAGAATTCTCATGCTTGTTCTCCTTGCCAGAGCGGGCCGCTGGCCGACTGTTGCCGCAGTTGCCGACGTAAGGCCTGATAGTCGGGACAGGCGGTGGCAACGATCGCCCAGAAACGCGGCCCATGATTCATTTCGCGCAAATGCGCCAGTTCGTGGATCAGCACGTAATCGATCAACGGCAACGGCAGATGCAGCAGCCGCCAATTCAGGCGGATCACCCCCTGTGCGCTGCAGCTTCCCCAACGAGCACGCGCCGACGACAACGCCATCGGCGGCATCGGCAGACCCATCCGCGCGGCCTGTTGCGCCAGGCGTTGTGCGAGCACCTCGCCGGCGTAGGCACGCAAAGCGCTCACGAGCAGGCGCGGCGCATCGGCCTCACTGCGCAGCTGCAGCGTCAGCTCGCTGTGCGACGCGTTCCAGAGACGCCGATTGGCGCCCGGCGTCAAACGCACGACGAACGACTCGCCGAGCAGTGGCAGACGCAGGCCATCGACGATGGTCGCCGCTGGCGTCGGCTGCCGCCGTTGCCACAGATCGAGTTTGTCCTTGATCCAGGAACCATGCTGTTGCAACAGCGCTTCGACTTCGCGCAGCGTCACGCGCGGCGGCGCGCCGACGCGCAGGCCGCGGTGATCGATACTCAGCCCGATCGTCCTCCGCTTGCTGCGGCGCAACACATAGGGAACGGTCAATTGGTCGAGAACGATGCGCCGCAAGGTCTCGCCATCGGTCCGCGCCGCCGGTTCAGGCATGGCCGGCTTCCGCCTCCGACGGATAACGGTGCGGCGACAGGCGGCGCATTTCGCTTTCGATCCATTCCGCGGCCAGCGCATTGATTTTGTTGGCGGTCTTGCCGGACGGATCGATCGCCGGCCCGATGCTGACGGTGACCATGCCGGGTGAGATGCGCAGCGCGCCTTTGCCCCACAGTTCGCCGGCATCGTGTGCCACTGGCACCACCTTGACGCCAGCGCGGACAGCGAGATGCGCGCCGCCGGGTTTGAAACGCGCGCTGGTACCGGGCGCGACGCGCGTTCCTTCGGGAAAGATGACCACCCAGTAACCGGCTGCCAGCCGTTCGCAGCCTTGCGCGATCACCGACTTGATGGCGTCGGTGCCGGCGGTGCGATCGATCGAAATCATCTTCATCGCCGCCAGTCCCCAGCCGAAAAAGGGAATGCGCAGCAGTTCGCGCTTGAGCACGAAAACCAGCGGCGGAAAGATTTCCTGCAGGCCGACCGTTTCCCAGGCCGACTGGTGTTTGGCCAGCACCACCGCCGGCGAGTCGGGGATGTTTTCACGGCCGAGCACGCGGTAACGGATGCCGAGCACCGAGCGGCTGAGCGCCATGAAGCCGACACGCCAGGTGGCGATGATCCCGTAGCGCACCGGCATCGGCAGGGCAATGGCCAGGGTGACCAGAATGCCGAATGGAATGGTCAGCAGCGTGGCGAGCAACAGGAAAAGGAGCGAACGAATAACGAGCATACGCTTCGCCAGCGCCTCAAGACTGCAGAATGTGTTCGACCGCCGCCAGCAAATCGGCAAAGATCAACGTTTCGGGCGGCAGGTCGCCGGCATCGCGCGTTTCGGTTCCCTTGCCGGTCAGCACCAGCAACGGTATGGCGCCGACCGCGGCCGCGGCTTGCAGGTCGCGCAGCGAATCGCCGACTGCGAAACGTCCTTTCAGCGAGATGTTGAAGCAACTGGCGATGCGTTCGAACATGCCGGTTTTCGGTTTGCGGCAGGAACAGCCAGCATCGACCGGATGCGGGCAGTAAAAGATGGCGTCGATCCGGCCGCCAGTCTTTTGCACGGCGCGGTGCATCTTGTCGTGAATGGCATTCAGCGTATCCATGTCGAACAGACCGCGACCGAGGCCGGACTGGTTGGTCGCCACCACCACCCGATAGCCGGCCTCGGTGAGCTTGGCCAGCGCTTCCAGGCTGCCAGGAATCGGCCGCCACTCGGCCGGCGACTTGATGAACTGCTTGGAGTCGTAGTTGATGACGCCATCGCGATCGAGAATGACCATTTTCATAGCGTCAGCCTGGCAATATCGGCGACGGCATTGAGCTGCCCGGACAGTACTTTCAGCAAACCGAGGCGATTGCCGCGCAACAATGGCTCATCGACATTGACCATCACTTCGTCGAAGAAACGGTCGACTTCGCCACGCAGCGAGGCGAGTACGCTCAGCGCGTCGGGGTAATCCTCGTTGGCGACATGTGACTGCAACAGTGGCGTGATCAGCACTACACGCTGGTAGAGCGCCTTTTCGGCGTCTTCGACGAGCAGCGTCGGGTCCGGCGCCGGCGGGTCGACGTCGGCTTTCTTGAGAATGTTGCCGATGCGCTTGTTGGCGGCGGCCAGCGCCGCCGCTTCCGGCAAGCTGACGAACTGGCACACGGCCGCCAGCTTGGCCGGCACGCGATCGATGCGCGTCGGCCGCTGTGCCAGCACCGCTTCGATGACGTCGAGCGCATGGCCGGCGTCCTTCAGCAGACCGCGCAGGCGGTCGAGCATGAAAGTGAGCAGGCTGTCATCGACCGGCGCCAGCGTGATTCCCTGCGCCGACAGCCCTTCGCCGGCGTCGGCGATCAGATCGCCGAGATCGAGCGGCAGGGGCGTTTCCATCAGGATGCGCAGCACGCCGAGCGCCGCCCGGCGCAGTCCGAAGGGATCCTTGTCGCCGGTCGGCAACTGGCCGATGCCGAAAAAGCCGACCAGCGCGTCGAGCTTGTCGGCCAGCGCTGCCGCGTTGGCGATATTGCCCTCGGGCAGCGCGTCGCCGGCGAAACGCGGCCGATAATGCTGTTCGATGGCGTCGGCAACCTGCGCGGGCCCGCCTTCGTGCAGCAGATAGTAGCGGCCCATGATCCCTTGCAGTTCGGGGAATTCGCCGACCATGTCGGTCAACAGGTCGACCTTCGCCAGCCGGCCGGCGCTCTCGGCCAGTGCGCCGTCGGCGTGCAGCCTTTCGGCGATGCGCCGGGCGAGCCGGGCCAGACGCTTCGCCCGGTCGCCGAGTGTGCCGAGCTTGTGGTGATAGACGACGCTGTCGAGCCGGTCGACGCGCGCGGCAAAACCGTTCTTGCGGTCCTGGTCGTAGAAAAAGCGCGCATCGGCCAGCCGCGGCCGTACGACGCGCTCGTTGCCGCCGATGATGTTTTCCGGCCGCTCGAGCGGCATGTTCGAGACGATCAGGAATTTGTTGAGCAGTTTGCCGGCTGCGTCGAGCAGCGGGAAATACTTCTGATTCTGCTGCATGGTCAGGATCAGGCATTCTTGCGGCACCTGCAGGAATTCGGCCTCGAATTCACCGACATAGACCGCCGGCCATTCGACGAGCGCCGTCACTTCGTCGAGCAGTCCGTCGGCGGCGTGGATACGCGCGCCGAGCTGGCCGGCCGCGGCGTCGAGCTGGCGGGCGATGGCCGTCCGCCGCTCGGCGAACGAAACGATCACCTTGCCATCATTGAGCCGCGCGGCATACTGGTCGGCGTGGTCGATGACGATCTCGTCCGTGGCAAGGAAACGGTGGCCGAGCGTGCGGCGGCCGCTGCGCAGCCCGAGCACTTCGCCGGCAACGACCGTCGCGCCATGCAGCATGATCAGGCGATGCACCGGCCGTACGAACTGGTGTTCGGAGGCTCCCCAGCGCATCACCTTGGCGATCGGCAGCTTTTTCAGCGCCTGTGCGACGATATCGGCCAGCAAGGCCGCCAGCGGTTCGCCTTTCTGCTCGCGGCGGGCGACGAAATATTCGCCCTTGCCATCACTGGTCAACGCCAGTTCGTCGAAAGTCACACCGGCAGCACGCATGAAACCTTGCAGTGCCTTGCTCGGCTGGCCGCTGGCATCGAGCGCGCCCGCCACCGCCGGGCCTTTTCGCTCGACGAGGCGGTCCGCCTGCTGCGCGGCGACGCCGCTGATCGACAAGGCCAGACGCCGCGGCGTGGCGTAGGCCTGACAATGGCTGTCAGCCGTCAGCAATTGCTGCGCCTGCAGTGCGGCAAAGACGCCCTGCGCCAGCGCATCGGAAAGCGTGGACAACGATTTCGGTGGCAGTTCTTCGGTGCACAATTCGATCAACAGGGTCTCGCTCATCTCAGCACCCTCCCCGGCTGACGGCCGCTGTACACATCGGGAAACCCAGCGCCTGCCGCGAATCGAAGTACGCCTGCGCCACCTCGCGCGCCAGCGCGCGCACCCGGCCGATGTACGCCGCGCGTTCGGTAACCGAAATCGCCCCGCGCGCGTCGAGCAGGTTGAAGGCATGCGAACACTTCATCACCATTTCATACGCCGGCAGTGCCAGCCCGGCGGCGGTCAGGCGGCGTGACTCGCTTTCGAATTCGCCGAAATGACGGAAGAGCATGTCGACATTCGACTGCTCGAAGTTGTATTTCGACTGCTCGACTTCGTTCTGGTGGTAAACGTCGCCGTAAGTCACCCGATAGCCGGGTCCCGCAGCCCATACCAGATCGAAAACGTTCTCGACGCTCTGCAGATACATCGCCAGACGTTCGATGCCATAGGTGATTTCACCGAGCACCGGTTTGCAGGCCAGTGAACCGACTTCCTGGAAATAGGTGAATTGCGTCACCTCCATGCCGTCCAGCCACACCTCCCAGCCCAGCCCCCAGGCGCCGAGCGTCGGGCTTTCCCAGTCGTCCTCGACGAAACGGATGTCGTGTTCGCGCAGATCGATGCCCAGCGCAGCGAGCGATTGCAGATACAGATCCTGGATATTGTCCGGCGAGGGTTTCAGCACCACCTGATACTGGTAGTAATGCTGCAGACGATTCGGATTTTCGCCGTAGCGGCCGTCCTTCGGACGACGCGACGGCTGCACATACGCCGCGTTCCAAGGCTCGGGACCGATGGCGCGTAGGAAAGTGGCGGTATGGAAAGTGCCGGCGCCGACTTCACAGTCGTAAGGCTGCAGCAACGCGCAGCCCTGCCGGTTCCAGAAATCCTGGAGGCGCAAAATGACTTCCTGAAAGGTAGACATGGAGAGGCTTCGGTGGGAAGGAGAAGAGAGCATTTTACTTGGTTTCCTGCCGCACAGCGGGCAAGACAGCGCGCTTCAATCGTGCGCGGCGCTCATTCGCGCAGCGCCGTCCCTGCTGGCGGACAGCGATCGGGCGGAGTGAGTACAGGACACTGTCCGTTCGATCGTCGCAGGCGTTGCCTTCGGCTTCTTCCAGCACGCGCCGCCTCGAATCGATTCTTGAGGAAATCGCTTGACAACTGAAAACGTTCGTCCCAGATCGCTCTCGACCACGAGAGCCGCCGCCGAAACCACATCTGTCACAGGTTTTCAATTGCAATTGACTATGACAATTAGCTGATTTGCGCGGATTGGGTTGAAGGTGGCGATGCTGTGGCCGGCTTCCGCGCACTGGTTGCGGCATACGGACGCTACTTGTCGGGCCGATGCCGGCGGCGACTTGCAAGCGCCCTGTTGCCGAAAGCCGCTATTCATCTCGTGCCCTCGGCATGTTAGGATACGTTCGCTTCAGGTGTTCCGATGGCATTCGCCAAAGGGATGAAACGGGAAGCCGGTGCGCTCCATGGAGCAATACCGGTGCTGCCCCCGCAACGGTAAGCGAGTTATTGGCACGGCATTCTGCCACTGTGCGCCAGCATGGGAAGGCGTCGTGCAACGGGATTCTCCCCACTCGCAAGCCCGGAGACCGGCCTGAGGCGTCGCGTCGGCGTTGCGGAGGGCAATGCACCGAAGAGCGTGCGTTGCCATCTGCACACCCTCTTCCCTAAATTCCTCTTCTGCACGCTGCTTGGCCAACTCACCAACTCACGCGCGCGGGTGTGCGCAGAGAGGAATGTTCATGTTGTCACGTCTCAGGCGAGCGACCGTGCTGCTGCTCGTCGCTCCGATCGCTTTTGCTTCCGAAGAAAACCGTAACGAACTGGACACTGTCATCGTTACCGCCACACGCACGGCGCGTACAGCCGACGAAACGCTGACGCCGGTCACGGTCATCTCCCGCAAGGAAATCGAGCGCAGCCAGGCGCAATCGGTCGCAGACCTGTTGGCCGGCCAGCCGGGAATCGCCCTTGCCAACAACGGTGGACAAGGCAAAACGACCAGCGTGTACCTGCGCGGTACCAACGCCGACCATGTGCTGGTGCTGGTCGATGGGGTGAAAATCGGCTCGGCCACCACCGGAATGGCCTCCTTTCAGGATCTTCCCCTGGAAATGATCGAGCGCATCGAGATCGTTCGCGGGCCGCGCTCCAGCCTGTATGGTTCAGAAGCCATCGGCGGCGTGATTCAGATTTTCACGCGCAAGGGCTCAGGTTCGCCCAGTCCCTCTTTTTCTATCGGCGGCGGCAGCTACGGCACTTGGCAGGAGTCGGCGTCGCTGTCAGGCGGTGTCGGCAAGGGCGGTTGGTATAGCCTGGGGCTGTCAGCCATCGATAGCCGGGGATTCAATGCCTGCAACGGCAAACCCGGCGCGGGATGCTACACCTTCGAGCCCGATAGGGATGGCTATCGCAACCGTTCCGGGCGACTGCGCGCCGGGTGGCGCTTCGACAACGGTACCGACATCGAAGTCAACTGGTTGCGCGCGCAGGGCACCAACCAGTATGACGGTGACTCCAACGAATCCAAGTCCGTGCAGCAGGTGCTGGGTGCAAGTCTGGGCTTTACCCTCGCTGACCTATGGCGCTCTTCTCTGCGCGTCAGCCAGAGCAACGATGATTCGGACAATTTCAAGAACGGTGCTTTCAAGTACCGCTTCAACACCCGGCGCGACCAGATTTCCTGGCAGAACGATCTTTCTCTTGCCAGCGGACACCTGCTGGTCGCGGGAGCGGACTGGCAAAACGAGCGCATCGACAGCTCCATCGCCTATCCGGTCACGTCGCGCGACAACACCGGCCTGTTCGTCCAATACCTCGTGCAACTCGTTGGGCACGATCTGCAATTTTCCGTGCGCCGCGACGACAACCAGCAGTTTGGTGGCAAAACCACCGGCGGTGTGGCCTGGGGCTACAGGCTGGCCAGCGATCTGCGTCTGACCGCTTCGTACGGCACCGCTTTCAAGGCGCCGACTTTCAACCAGTTATACTACCCCGGGTTCGGCAACGCCAGCCTGCGCCCGGAGCAATCCCGCAGTCTGGATATCGGTCTTGCCGGTCAATCGGGCAAGAGCCGCTGGTCGCTCAATGCCTTCGAAACCCGGGTCAAGGACCTGATCGGTTTCGATGCCTCGTACATCCCGGTCAATATCGATTCCGCGCGCATCCGCGGTGTCGAGGCCGTCGGGGCGATTCACTGGCTGGACTGGGATCTGCGCGGTAGCCTGAGCCTGCTCGATCCTGAAAATCAGGCGGAAGGTGCGAACAACGGCAAGGTGCTGCCGCGCCGCGCCCGACAAAGCTTCGCATTCAATGGCGACCGTGATTTCGGCGCCTGGAGAGCGGGCGCGACCCTGCGCGGGGCGGGCAGACGCTACGATGATCTCGCCAACACCATCGCACTGGATGCTTATGCCACCCTGGATCTGCGTGCCGAATATCGATTGAACCCCGACTGGCGGCTGCAAGCCCGGCTCGAAAACCTGTTCGACAAGCACTACGAGACCGCCTATCTGTTCAATCAGCCCGGCCGCAGTGTCTGGCTCACGCTACGTTATCAACCCCATTAGCAGGGAAACGGCATGGCAACGGCACTGACCGTTCGTCAACAAACCGCCTTGGGACTGCTGTTCGCCCTGAGCATGATCCTGATCCTGCCGCACTCTTTCGCATCGATGGAGCATCTGCCCGGCACGATCTGGGCGGTGTTCTTCATCGCCGGTGTTTTCATCCGCCGGGCCCGGCCGTTTTATGCCTTCTGCGGCCTGGCAGCCTGTCGGACTTGACTAGGTCGGCTGCAAAATGTGGGTGAACGGCTCATTTTTCTCCGGTTCTCGGCGCGAATAGAACAACTATTCGCTTGAAACCCGTGAAAAACTGATCTCGTTTCCCACATTTTTCGCTTCGACCCATCAAGTCCGACAGGCTGCTGGCCATCACTTTTGGCGGCGTTTCGAACTTCTGCTTCACCCCTGCCTATGGCATGCTGCTGCCATGCTGTTCTCCAGTAGCGGCTTCTACTTCTTGAGCGTTCGCTATGCCTTGTCCACCTTGGCCGAATTCCTGCCGCGACTGGAAAGCCTTTTCCCCGGCACGCTGGGCACCATGGCCCTGTACGTTGCCGCCGCTGCCGTGGTTTGTGCCGTCCGGGTGGCATCGCGCCGGCCGAAGGCCGAGGTTGCGTACACTCTTTCGCGCTGGCGCCCTCAGTGAGCGACAGCCGCAGAACGCGCCGCGCGCGGCGCATGGCGCGCGAGAAGGCCGTGGTGGACGCAGCCATCGCGCGCGCCACGCCAACGCGCGGCCTGTTGCCGGTTCTCACCGGCAACGGCAAGAGGAAGTCCAGTGCCGTCTTTGGCATGCTGGCACGAGCACTTGGCCACGGCATGCAGGTCGCCGTTTTCCAGTTCATCAAGGGCACGCCGAGATGAAGCACGCCTTCCGTGCCTGGGTGGGGGCGCAGCCAGGAGTCGATCTATGATGCGCCGCTGTCCCGCGCTGCTCGTCGCCGCCCCGGCCTCGGGCCATGGCAAGACCACCGTGGTCGCCGCTCTGGCACGCTTGCACACCCGCCTGGGCCGCCGGGTGCGCGTCTTCAAATGCGGGCCCGATTTCCTTGATCCGCAAATCCATGCGCTGGCAAGCGGTGCGCCCTGCGAAAATATCGACTTCCACATGTGTGGCGATGCGGATGCGCGTTGGCGCCTGGCGCGCGTCGCCAGCGATGCCGATCTGATCCTGGTCGAGGGCGTGATGGGTCTCCACGATGGTGAGCCGGATTCCGCCGAACTGGCGCGAGCGCTCGGTCTGCCCATCCTGCTGGTGATCGATGCCGGCGCCATGGCCGGCAGCTTCGGTGCCGTCGCCTGGGGTTTGAAACATTACCGCGAGGGCGCGCCGATCAGGCACGTGCTCGCCAATCGCGTCGGTAGCGAGTATCACGCGCAGTTGTGCCGGCAAACCCTACCCGATGACATCGCCTGGGCCGGTCACCTGGCGCGCGATACGGAGGCCGCGTTGCCCGAACGCCACCTGGGCTTGCTGCCGGCGGCAGAGATTGCCGATCTCGACGCGCGCATCGAGCGCATGGCCGACCTGCTCGCTACGACATCCGCTGCCGATCTGCCGCCGGCGATCGACTTTGCCGTCTCACCCGCGCCGACCTGCGAGTCGCTGCTTGCCGGCAAGACCATCGCCGTCGCGCGCGACGCGGCCTTCTGCTTCCTCTATCCCGCCAACCTCGAATGTCTCGCAGCGCTTGGCGCTCGACGGATTTTCTTCTCGCCGCTGGCCGACGCCGTCTTGCCCGAATGCGATGCGATCTGGCTGCCCGGCGGCTATCCCGAGCTGTATGGCCCAACGCTTGCGGCGAATACGGGCCTGCGCGCTGCGCTCAGGGCGCATGTCGGCGCTGGCAAGCCGCTCGTCGCCGAGTGCGGCGGCATGATGACCTGCTTCGATACGCTTTACGACATGGAGGGCAGCGCGCATGCCATGTTCGACTTGCTGCCGGGCACGGTGCGCATGCAGAGCGGACTTGCCGGCTTGGGCCAGCTGTCGGCAGAACTGCCGGAAGGGCGGCTGACCGGCCACACCTTCCACTATTCGATCTGCGAGACGCCGCTCTCGCCCGCTGTTTTGGCGGACAAGACGAACGGACGTGGCGGTGAGGCCGTTTATCGCCTCGGCCGCCTGACCGCGAGTTATATCCATTTCTACTTTCCCTCGAACCCAGAAGCCGCCGCGCGGCTGTTCCTGCCATGAGCGACCAGTGCTATTCAGAGATGTGGCAGCTGGCTGAAACCCGACGATTGTCACATCCCGGTCGATCATCCGGTATTCGATGACCAAGCGCGTGGAAGAAGGCGGCGGCTTACCGGTTGCGTTTTGTTGATGCGGCAGGGTTCTTCATACGACCAGGATATCGTCGCCAGCCGGATTGCCCACATCATTTTGTTGCGCAGCGAGTTGATGGTAAGCGGTCAGCACCTGCTCGACAGAGATCTCGGCGACATTCTGCGCGGCGCTCTGTAACAAGCGGTGCGGTACTCCCCAGGGATACCAACGCGCGGCTTCGGAATTGCCGAACAGGCAGACCAGCGGTTTTTGCAACGCCGCGGCGATGTGCATCGCGCCACCGTCGGCACAGATCACCCGTTCGCATAATGACAGGCCGGCGATCAGTTCCTCCAGCCGACTCGTGCGGACAAAGCTGACTGGCAGGCCGCTCAAAGTGGCGGCCAGGGCTTCTGCCTTCTCGTCGTCACCCGGATGCGTGGCATTCGAGGCGCTGCCGGGGGCCCAGAAAACAAGCAGGTGCTGCGCACCATCGTTGAGCAGACGACGGGCCAGTTCGGCAAAGCGTTCGACCGGCCAACGTTGTCGCGGCTTGCGGGCGCTGATATGCAGGCCGATCAGACGACATTTTTTGACCGACGTCGGCAGGGTGGCCAGAAGCCGTTGCTGCTGCTTCGGGTCGGCGGTGAGCGACATCGCCGGGGGCGCCTCGTCGATCCCCAGCGGCTGCAGCAAGCGGAAAACGCGCTCGACTTCGTGCCGCCCCGCTTCGGCCGGTGGCACGCTGATCCAGTTCGGGTTGCCCGACGGCAAGGCGTAGCCGACGATTTTGTCGACATGGGTCAGCGTGGCGAACTTCAACGCACTGGCCGAAAAGTCGGATGTGGCCAGCAACACCAGATCGAAAGCGCCGGCATGCAGCGTCCGGTAAACGCGCCAGCGACCGCTCAGCCAGTGCCAGAAAGATTTTTCCGCCGAACGGTGTTTGGCCTTTTCGTATACCAGAACCTGATCGATGTCGCCGTTACCGTGCAAGGCGGGTGCGTTATAGCTGTTGACCAGCGCGGTGATGCGGGCGGCCGGGTAATGGCGGCGCAGGGCGGTGAACAGCGGCGTCGTGCACAGCAGATCGCCGATGTTGTCACGCCGGATGACCAGAATCGAGCGGGGGAGGGCGCTCATCGCTTCAGCGGCGCGCAGAGCAGTCATATTGTCTGGCCCAACTGACGACCGGGCGCAGACGGTCGACAAAGGCGGCAAAAGTGAATTGCTGCAGATGTTCCTGCGCCAGGACGGGCTGTAGTCGGGAGGTCGATTGTCGCAACCGTTCGATCAGGCGGGCGAAATCCGTACCGCCATCGCGACGCGGATCGCAGTACAGATGGCCGGTCAGGCCATCGACGACCGTTTCGGTGAAGGGTGGAGCCATTGGTGCCAGTACCGGCAGATTGCACGCTTGCGCCTCGATGACGTTCAGTCCCAGCGCCTCCTTTTCCGGCAAGCCGGTCAGCAGATAATCGAGTTGCGCATAGACGGCACGTACGTTGTGCTGATGTCCCCAGAAACGGACCTGTTTGCGCATCGGTTGTAAAGCGCGCGTCAGATCGCGAACCGAGGCGTATCCGCCGCTGCCGAAGATTTCCAGATTGATATCCGCATGGCGTGCCAGGATCGGTACCAGCCAGGAAAACAACTGCGGAAACTGCTTGATCGGCGTCAGCCGGGAAACAATGCCCAGGGTCAGTCCGGGCCGCTTGTGCCAAACGCGGGTCGGCAGACAGGGCCTGAGCAGCGGTTCGAACATTTTCCCCAGACGATCGCGGACTTTGCGCCGATCCCAGTCGTAGCGGGAAGTTCTGTCGATCGACTCGCTGAATTTGGGCGGCGATGGGTCGAGATTGGCCAGCCCGTAAAGCGGTTGTGACCAGGTCGGCAGCCCAGCGGCGAGCAAACCTTCCCTGACCCAGGACGACACCGGGAAAACCATGTCGTGACCGGCAAATACGGCTGGATTGCGGCCTTGCACCGGCATGTGCGCGATGGCGGTCAGCAGATGTTCCGCGCGCGCACTGGCGGCTAGCAAAGCGGCCGGCATCGGGCCGTGGCTGAGCAGCCAGCGGTCTTCTGCCGCAATGAACTCAGGCAGCTTGTGGGCATCGGCAATCACTTCGATACGCAATGAATCTGGTAGGGACAGAGTCTGCCAAAACCGGGCCTGCGGGTGAGCGAGCAAGCGTGTGGGCACGCCAAGTTCTGCCAGCGCGCGCGACAGGAAGGCCGTATAGACCTCGCCCCCGCCGAAATAGGGCTGCAAGTTGATCTGCGTCAGCCGCATGGCCGGTCATTGCGCCTGAATGGTGTCGCTTGTGGCGCGACTGGCCGGGTAGTATCCGCCGATAGGCACTGCCGGAGGAAGTTGCTGAGTGCTTCCTGATCGCTGGTCCAGGTCATTTCGCGAGTCTGCTTTGCAGGGCGTAACGGGCAATGCGCCGGCGTTGGCGCCAGTTTTGGGCATTTTCCCAAAGCAGGGCGAACAGCCTGCCGTCGCGAACCTCCTGGTAACGCGCCTTGCGCCAGGCCGCATCGTCAATCTTTTCGATTTTGTGAAAAACGGTGAATGCCGAGTCGACCGTCTGATCCTTCAGCAACGATTGCAGCACCGGCGATTCAGTCAGTCCGGCACTGAGAGCCAACAAGGTCTGTGCGTTGAAAATGCTGCTGCGAATGATCGCTTCGAGCCGTAGCCTCTTCTGCTGCTCGCCAAACCGGCGGATCGGAATGCGGTAGTAATAGAGCGGATCGGCGAGATAGGCGAGCCGTTGGGCGGCAAGCAGCACCTGCGTCGTCCAGATGACATCTTCGTGGATCAGTCGCGGTACAAAGCTGAAATGGTTTTTTTCCAGGAAATCGCGCCGGTAGAGATGCATCCAGACCATGTGCAGGAAGCGGTCGTGCGTCAGACGGGTTTGCAGCCACTCCTGGCCGGTGACGATTGCCGTTGATTGCGGCAGCTCGGGGTAGATCGGACGGTCGGGCTCGCGCCCTTCGAAGTGGTACATGGCATTGCAAAGAACCACTTCCAGATCGTTTGCCTGCCCGAGAGCGAGCATTCTGGCGTACGTGTCGGGGGCGATGAAATCGTCCGAATCGACGAAAGCCAGCCAGGTTCCGCTCGCTGCGCGCAGTCCGCTGTTTCTGGCTGCCGAGAGGCCGCCATTTTCCTGGCGGATGATGCGCATATTGGGCAGCTTGTCGCGGTAGGCGGCGAGGATGGCCGGGCAGTCGTCGGTCGATCCGTCGTCTACGACGATCAGCTCGTCGATCGGTGGAACATGCGCCGCCAGGCTGTCGAGACAGGCAGGCAGATACGGCGCCACGTTATAGACGGGTACGACGACGGAAAGCTGGGGCGTGCTCATGCGGCTCCCCGGCAACCGGACGCTTGAGGATGTCTGTATTTTCGACGCCATAGCGGCGGGAGAAGGCTGACGCGATCACGGATGTCGAACATGGTCGGAGCGTTTCAGGCGCGCTGGAAAAAGAAGACGTTTTTACGGATGCAAGAGAAATCGAGACAAAATCCGAGCGAAAACAGGTGCGAAAAAATTTGGCTGATACCGTCGTTGCCCAGGACATCCGGATGCGTTTCGAGACAGATCTTCTTGACGCCGGATAATTCGGCATAGGCAAAAAACTCACCTTCGCCGCCTTCGATATCGACGATCAGGAAAGTCGGCGCAAGCTGCGCAAACTCCTCGTTCAGGTCACGCTGGGCGACTTTGATCAGAATCGAATCGACGCTGCGCGGCGTCGCCGAAGAGGCCCAGAAATCGGCCTCGACATAAAAAGCGCATTCGCCTTGTCCGCGACCGAGCAGGACGTTGTTGATCGCCGGTGAGACCGCATTTCTGTCGTAAGTGGCCTTGATCAAGGGCATCAGAGCCGGGTTGGCCTCGAATGAATGGACCCGCTGGCTGCCGATGCGCTTCGCGCAATAAGCCGATAGAAAGCCCAGGCCGGCGCCGACTTCAACGACGATATCGTGTTCGTTGATTTTCTGCGCAACGATGTCGATTTCCTTGCTCTCATACTCGCCGAAAAATATCTGCCGTGCGATCCCCTCAGAGATGCCCGGCTGACAGCACGGCAGCCAGATCCCCTGGTTTTCTGCCCACGCCGGACGTTGCCAGTGCCAGAGCAGCTTCTTCAGGCGTTTCTCGGTTTTGCCACCTTTGCGTAATCCCATCGCTCTATCCTTGGCGATATTTCCTGATTGCGGCCGGAATGCCGGTAACGACGGCATTGTCCGGCACATCGCGTGTGACGATGGCACCGGCGCCGACGACCGCACCGTCGCCGATGGTGATGCCGGCCAGGACGATCACGTTGGCGCCGATCCAGCAGTCCCGGCCGATGCGGATCGGTTTTTTCTCGCTGGCCTGCAAGCGGATCGGCGTGTCGGCGGCGAAACGGTGTTGGTAGGAGATGATCCGGACACCGGGCCCGATCAGCGTATCGTCGCCGATATCGACGCCGCCCGTACCATTCACGATCGAGAAATTGTTGATCTCGACATGGTTGCCGAGCCGGACGCCGCCGTCGCCGCCTTGAATGAAGGCATAACGGTTGAGCGTCACCTGATCGCCGAGAACGACGCCGGGGCTGCGGCTGGCGTCGATCGAGGCGTCCGCATGAATCTTGCATTTGCGTCCGAGACTGATTTTCTGCACGTCCTTGAGGTAGGCGCCTGACGACACGCGGCTGCCGCCGGCGAGACGGACACGCAGTGAAAAAACGAGTTGTTGCCAGAAACGCATGGCTGGTCTTGTCCCTGTGTCAGAAGTTGCTCAGTTGCTTGCTGTCGAGCCATAACAACAGCACGACGAAGGTGTAGGCCAGCCGTCGTGATGCTTTGCCTGCCTTGGCCTGTCGCCAGAGCCGCGCGACGGCGGCCGCATCGAGGAAGGGCGCGATGCGCGCGCAATCGGCGACGACAGCGTCGCACACCGCCTGCCAGGCACCGTTGAAATACGTCTGCAGCGGCACCGAGAAGCCGTGTTTTTTCCGGTTCCAGACCGCCTCCGGCAGGCTGCGACGGGCAATGCGGCGCAGGATCGCCTTGCCGCCGTCGGCATCGTAGTGCGCCTCCGTCGGCAAGGGCAAGACGGCATCGAGAACCGGCTGGCCGAGCAGCGGCACGCGGATTTCGAGGCTGTGCGCCATGCTGGCGCGATCGGTCTTCTGCAGACAGTTTTCCGAAAGGTAAGTCCACAAGTCGGCACGCATCAGACTCGCCGTGTCCATGTCCGATCCATCGCTCGTCGCCAGTTGCCGCCAGCGTAGCAGGGTCTGTTTGGGTTGTGCGGCGTGCAGCGCCGCGGGTGTCAGATAATTGGCCAGACTTTTGCGCGAACGCGGCCACGGGCCAAGTTCGACGTGGCGGTAGAACAGGTATTCCTGCCCCCACAACGCCCGACGCGTCAGCGCGCCGGGAGCGACACCGGCATCGATCAGCCGGCGCAGCCAGGCTTGTCCCCAGCGTTGCGGAAAACGGGTGGCCTCGTCGGCAAAGCGCGGGTAGCCGGCGAACAGTTCGTCACCGCCGTCGCCAGACAAGGCGACGGTGACGTTGCGACGGGTCTGGCGCGACAGTTCCCAGGTCATCACATACGCTGGGTCGGCCAAGGGTTGATCGAGGTCGACGATGGCGCGGACGAAGGTGTCGCCATCGATCGCCGGTGCATCGAGCAGCGTATGCTCGGTGCCGAACGCGCGGGCGACGGCCAGCGCGGCGTCGCTTTCGTCATAGCCTTCCTCGGCAAAGCGCATCGAGAAAGTTTTCACCGGCGAAGCACCGGCTTCGGCCATGTAGCGCACGGTCAGACTCGAATCGATGCCGCCTGAAAGGAAGGCGCCGAGCGGCACGTCGGCGACGAGTTGGCGGCGCACGCTTTCGCGCAGGGCGTCGTCGATCGTTGCGCTCAGTTCTTCGGCATATGGACAGCGGTTTTCAGCTGTCGGAATTGACCACCAGCCGCCGCTCGCGAGCTGCCGACGCTCGGCGTCGTAGCTGAGCCAGTGCGCCGGCGGTAATTGGCGGACGTCCTGCAATAGGGTTTGCGGGGCGAGACAAGTCTGGAAAGCCAGGCTGTCGCGCAGCGCCGCGTAATCGAGACGGCGCGGAAAAGCGGGCAGCAGGAAGAAAGGTGCCAGCGTCGAGGCGAAAGCGAAGCCGCTGTGCGTCGAATAGAAAAAGGGTTTGATGCCCAACCGGTCGCGGGCGGCAAACAGTTGCTGCCGGTCGCGATCCCAGACGGCAAAAGCGAACATGCCGTCGAGTCGAGGCAACAGAGTGCGGCCCCAGGCGACGTAGCCGTGCAACAGCACTTCGCTGTCGGAACGGGTATGGAAAACAAAGCCTTCTGCTTCCAGCTCATGCCGCAGGGCGCGGAAATTGTAAATCTCGCCGTTGAAGACCAGCGAGTAGCGTCCGTCGGGCGTCTGCATCGGTTGCGCGCCAGTGGCCAGGTCGATGACCGACAGCCGCGTATGACCGAGGGTCGCGGCGCCGTAATCCCTGACTGCCTGCTCGTCCGGACCACGTTTGGCGAGCGTAGCGAGCGCGGCAAACGCGCTGTCGCGCCATGGCGTGTCGATGAGTCCGAGAATGCCGCACATCTCAGTCGCTTTCCCGTGCCAGTTGTTCGAGCCGGTCGATGATCGTGGCTGGCAGGAACGGCGTCGGATCGAAAGCGGCTGCCGGGTTCCTCCCGGCGAGAACGTCGGCGATCGCCTGCGCCAGAGCCGTCGCATCGTTGCAGGCTACCAGTCGCCCGCAGCGGCCGTCCTGCAGCACTTCGCGCGGCCCCGACGGACAATCGGTGCTGATCACCGGCGTGGCGAGCAACAGCGCTTCGACCAGCACGTTGGGCATGCCTTCGTGATCGGAGCAGAGAACCAGCAGTTCGGCGCCGGCAATCCACGGGTAGGGGTTGGACTGGAAACCGGCGACGATGACGCGGTCGGCGACGCCGTGGTCGGCGATGGCGGCGCGCAACGCCGGCTCGTCATGACAGAGCAGAACAAGGCGGTGGCTCGGCGGCAAATCGCGGCAAGCGGCAAACAGCAGATCGTGCCGTTTCTGCGGCGCGTAACGTCCGACATGCACGATGTATGGTGCCGACGGCAGTGCGGACGCCTCTTTCGCCGCGTGGCGGATCGCTTCGGCATCGAAGGGGTTATACAGGCGTTCGATGCGCCTGGCGCTGATGCCGAGTCGTTGCAGATCGTCGGCGACGCCGCCGGAAACGGCGATCAGCCGACTTTGCTGATAGAGACGCCGGTATTTCTGCCGCCGCCGCTCGGCCTTGCGCGGATGACGGCAGGCCAGCCCTTCGATTTCCGCGGACAAGGTGTTGGCGATGCGCTGCCACAGCCTTGGCAAACGTGCCAGATGACAGATTTCGTCGGCAAAAGGCAGCGTGCTGAGGACCAGATCGAAGGCACGTTCGGCGGCCAAGCGGTGCAGCAGGCGTTCCAGCCGCCAGGCGAGCAGTCGCTTTCCGATCACTCCTTTGCTGGCGGTTTGACCGGGAGCCGTCAGGGCGGACAAACGCACATTGGCTGGTAGCGCATGCTCGACAAGATGTTCGAGCAGCACGAGATGCGTTTCGTGACCGCGCTCGGCGAGCAGCGTGGCGAACTTGAGCATCGCCTTTTCAGCGCCGCCGCCACGCAGGTTGGTGGTGACCAGCGCAAACTTCACTGTCGTCTCGGCGGGTGTTCGTTGAGCGCCCGTTCGACGGTCTGCCAGACGCAGTCGACGCTGATGTCGCTCATCGGCGTTTCCGGTGTGGCGCCACGGTTGGCGAGCGGGTGATCGATCGGATAAGCGCACGGGTGGTCGAGCGGTGCCAGTACCCGGCTCGGAGAATAGCCGTGGTACAGGCTGACCATCGGCCGGTGCAGCGCGCCCATGATGTGTGTCGGTCCGGTATC
>CAYRXO010000053.1:0-13327 GCA_964428215.1 uncultured Candidatus Accumulibacter sp.
TTCATGCCTCCATTCTCTCAGGTCATGGAGCCTCCTCAATTCCCGGGGCGGTTCATCACGCCGGGATAGCGCATGTAGGAGAGTTGCACGGCGAAGCCCAGGCGTTTGGCCGGGCCGCGCCGCGCCGCCGTCGAAGGATCGAGAGGTCACCGATTCCATCGACACCGGCACGCCGTCCGGCCGCTTCTTCTTCCACGTCATGGCCAGTCTGGCCGAAATGGAGCGCGAGTTGACCGTCGAGCGCACCGGCGCTGGGCTGGAAGTCGCTAAGCAGCTCGGCCGCAAGGGCGGGCGCAAGCCCAAGATGAACGACAGCAAGATCGAGTCGGCCAAGAAGCTGCTGGCCAGTGGCGTGCCGCCCAAGGACGTGGCCAAGAACCTCGGCGTGTCCATTCCGACGCTCTATCGCTGGGTGCCAGCCTCAGCGCACGCTTAGGGAAGCGCTGATTAAATCGATTTTCGCCCCAAGATGGCAGCCTAACCCATTGGTTGTACTGATGTCGAAATTTTGTAACACGATTTAATCAGCGCTTCTTTAGCGTACTTTGCAATCCGTTTTCTGAGACCACGCCATGAAACGCGGAGCGGCATGCTCCGCGTTTTTTCTGCGGTTCAGATCTTCTCCGCCTGTCTTCGTAACCCCGCTGATCATTCACGATCAGTCAAAGACCGAGGTCGGCTTCGCCGCACAACTGCAACATCTCGAGCCGCGCCGCATTGCGCAATTCGATCACCGCCCGCCAGTCGTCGCCCACGGCTCGGTATGCGGTGCCTATGTGAAAAACGATTTTTCCAGGGCGCGGCAACCAGTTTTGATCGCGCAATACCTGCCGCGTCCCTTGCAGTCCGGCAACGACCACTGGGACGCCCGCGCGTGCCGCGGCAACGAATGCTCCCATGCGAAACGGTTTAAGCCCGGCTTCGCGGGAAAATGTCCCTTCCGGGAAAACGACGATCTTCTCTCCGTGCTGGAGAGCGCTGACGATTTCGGCAACGTCTTCGGCTCCTTTGGCGGCGGCAAAGCGCTCGACGAAAAACGTTCCCAAGCCGCGCAGGAAACGATGGATGAGCGGTTGGCGAACGAATTCCCGCTTGGCGACAAAGCGATAACTTTTCTCAGGTGGTAATGCCGCGCACAAAGCCAGACCGTCGAGGTAGCTGCAGTGGTTGACCAGCAGCAGGTGAGCCTCGCTCGGTAAAGACAGGCGTTTTGACGGCGACAAGCGGATGCGCAATCCGCTCAGCGCCAGAGCCAGTCGAGCGGCGTAATGGGCCAGGTAACCGCCGATGCACGGCTTGTTCAGCAACATCACCACGCCGGCTGTCGGCAGACCGATGCACAGCAGCACCGTCCAGCACCAGCCGGCATAGATCTGCCGGCCGAGAAGACGCCAGGTAGTGTTCAACCACGCCCGGCTGGCGGCGACTGCCATGCGTAGGCGCGGCGACCGGCGAACCGTTTTGACCTTCTCCGTCAGCTGTCCATTCTCGAACAGCTCGCGCATGGCATTGCGCCGGATTTTGCCACTGGACGTCTTCAGTACCGTATGCGGTGCGGCAAGCACGATTTCATCTACCGGCGAGCCGACGACCTCGAGTGCCAGCGCATTGATCCGTTGCCGAAGTTGCTGGCGGAGCGCCGGATCATCGACCCGCGTTTCGGCAGTCACCACCAGCCGTTCTGTCGCTCCATCGCGGTCGACACTGGCGAATACCGCCACGCAACCCGTACGGATCCCGGGCAAAGTACCGACCGCCTGTTCGAGCTCGTAGGGATACAACTTGCGTCCGCCGCGGATGATCAGATCCTTGACCCGCCCGGTGAGATAGATTTCGCCATCGAACAGATAGGCATAGTCGCCGGAATCGAGCCACTCCCCGCGCCGCAAAGCCTGGGTCGCCTGCCGATTACGGTAATAACCGGTCGTTGCCGACGGTCCCCGGAATTGCAGCCGCCCGACCCGACGTTCGGCAAGCGGTTCGTCCCGTTCATCGACGATGCGCAGAAAATGCCTTGGCAGGACGCGTCCGCAGGACGGCACGCCGATGGCGTCGTCGGCTTCCTTGCTGACGGGTTGTGCCACTTGGCGATTGACCAACGCCGGCCGATCGATGAAATCGATGCGTGGTCCGCGGTGTAAGGGCGGGAAAGCCAAACCGACCGAACACTCGGCCAAGCCATATACCGGCGTCAGCGCCGCGAGCGACAGACCGCAGGGAGCATAACGCTTGCCGAATGCGTCGAGCGTCGCCGGGCTGACCGGTTCGGCACCGTTCAAGGCCAGACGCCAAGACGACAAATCCACGCCGACGATATCGGCGTCGGGCACTTTGCGCGCGCACAATTCGTAAGCGAAATTCGGTGCGGCAGAAATCGTGCCGTGTTGCTCGGAGATCAGTTGCAACCAGCGCGCCGGCCGCATCAGAAAAGCAAAAGGCGAGGTCAGCACCAAACGCATGCCGAAATACAGCGAGCCGAACCAGGCGCCGATCAAACCCATGTCGTGATAGAGAGGCAGCCATGAAACGAAGACATCGTCGCTACGGATCTCGATGGCCTCTCCCATGGCGCGCAAATTGGCCAGCAGATTGGCGTGACTGAGCATCACCCCTTTCGGATCGCCGGTACTGCCGGAGGTGTATTGCAGAAAGGCAATATCCTCCGCCGACGCGCGGTAAAACAGGCGGATCGGCGGCATGTCGAGTTCGCCACAAGTCAGAACCGCACGCAAAGTCGACACTTCAGCGTTTAACAACGCTGCCGCACCCTTGCCCTCAGGAAAGGTGATCAGCAGTGTCGCTGCTGCGTTGGCCAGGATCCGCGCATGACGGCGCAGATGATCGTCGAGCTGCGCCAGACGCGCCGGTGGATAAATCGGCAACGGGATGCCGCCGGCGAGCAGAACGGCGAAAAAACTGACCAGATAATCGCTGCCGGTCGGCAACATCAGAGCGACTGTTTGCCGCGCTTCGAGTCCGTGCGATACCAGACCCGTTGCCACGCGGCGCGCCCGGGTCAACAGATCGGCATAACTCAGGCGCATCGTCTGAGCGAAGCCGCCGTGGCGCTCTTCTCCGTAGAGGAGCACGTGCGGACGGTCGGGATGCCGTTCGGCATGCCATTCGAGCACCTCGACCAGTGTCGTCGCCTGATCCGGAAAACCGTGCAGAGTGGCGACTGGTTGCGGATCGGGCAGGGGAGGGCGCGTGACCGTCGTCTGCGTATCGTTGACCAGATAACGCCACAAATCGAGCGGCGTCTGCGCATCGTTCAGCGCCGCCTCGGGCAGGGATTTGCCGAATTCGTTGCTCAAACGCAGCAGCAGTTCGACTTTGGCCAGGCTGTCGAGTCCGAGATCGCGATCGAGTTGGCTGTGCAGACGGACGCTGCCGCCGAATCCCGGACGCGTTTCAGCCAACAGGGCACTGACCACCTGCAACACCCGCGACAACGCATCGGCAGTGGTCGTCGGCGCTGTCTTCAGGTCGTGCACGCGATCGCTCGTCGCGCTCTCCTGCTGATCAATCATTTCGGCGCGGCAAGAACGAAGTCGATGCGACCGCTTTCGAGATCGGCGCGTACCAGTTGGACCTGCAGGCGGTCACCGAGCCGGAAGCGACGCCCGGTGCGTTCGCCGACCATCTGGTGGCGCAGGTTGTCGAACTGGAAATACTCGTCGCCGAGTTCCGAGACATGGATCAGTCCCTCGACATATACGCTATCCAGTGCGACGAAAAGACCGAAGGAAACGACCGAAGCGATCGTGCCGGCGAAGACTTCACCGATCCGGTCACGCATGAAATAACACTTCAGCCAGTTGGTCACATCGCGCGTTGCTTCGTCGGCACGCCGTTCGGTCAGCGAGCAATGCTTGCCGAGTTCGTTCCAGTTCCCCGGTGAGTAGGTTTGACCGGCCAGCGCCGCTTTGATCGCCCGGTGTACCAGCAAATCCGGATAACGGCGGATCGGTGAAGTGAAATGCGTGTAGTGATCGTACGACAAACCGAAATGGCCGACATTGTCCGGGCTGTAAACCGCCTGCCGCAAGGAACGCAGCATCACCGTCTGCAGCAGTTGCGCATCCGGACGCGACTTGATCGCTTCAAGCAGCACGGCATAATCCTTGGCGCTCGGATCGTCGCCGCCCCCGAGGACGATGCCGAATTCCTTCAGGAAATTGCGTAGATTTTCCAGTTTCTCCGCTGTCGGACCTTCGTGGATGCGGTACAGACAGGCTTGCTGCCTGCTTTGCAGAAAATCGGAGGCGCAAACGTTTGCTGCCAACATGCATTCCTCGATCAAGCGATGCGCGTCGTTGCGCTGCGCCGGAACGATGCTGGCAATCTTGTCTTGCTCGTTGAACAGCAACACCGTTTCGATGGTTTCGAAATCGATCGCTCCGCGCCGGTCGCGGGCAAGGCTCAACGTTTTGTACAGCGCTTCGAGCGTGCGCAAATGCGGCAGCAGTTGTCGATGCGAATCACTGCCCGCTTCCTCGACGCCGCTCAACCAGTTCCACACCTGGTTGTAAGTCAGCCGGGCGCGTGAGCGGAAGACGGCGTGCTGAAACGTGTAGGCGCTGATTTCGCCTCGACTGTCGATGCGCATGTCGCAAACCATCGCCAGCCGGTCAACGTCGGGGTTCAGCGAACACAGCCCATTGGACAGCTTTTCGGGCAGCATCGGGATCACGCGGCGTGGAAAATAGACCGAATTGCCGCGCTCGCGGGCGTCGCGATCGAGCGCCGACTCGGGCTGGACGTAGTGACTGACGTCGGCGATCGCCACCACCAGCCGCCAGCCGTCGCCTTGCCGCGTTGCGAAAACGGCGTCGTCGAAGTCACGCGCCGTTTCGCCGTCGATGGTCACCAGCGGCAAGTCGCGCAGATCGACGGCCGCGTGCCAATCGTCCGCGCTGACGACGGTCGGCAAAGCCTCCGCTTCGGCGAGTGCGCCCGGCGAGAACTCGAACGGCAGTTGATGTTTGCGCAAAGCGATCTCGATCTCCATGCCGGGATCGGCGTAGTTGCCCAGCACCTCGACGACCCGCCCGATCGGCTTGGCATGCCGATCCGGCTGCTCGATGATTTCGACGCTGACCACTTCTCCAGCCCGTACCGGGAGTCCGCCAGCCGGCGCAATGAGAATGTCCTGATTGATGCGCCGGTTTTCGGGTACGACCAGCACAATGCCATGCTCGATCAGCACTCGCCCGACGATCCGGCTATTGGCGCGCTGCAGAACCTCGACGATCACCCCTTCGCGACGGCCCTTGCGGTCGACACCGATCACCCGCACCAGCGCCCGGTCGCCATGCAGGACTTTCGACATCTGACGCGCTTCGAGAAACAGATCGTCGCTGCCGTCATCGGGTTGCAGGAAACCATAGCCGTCCGGATGCCCCTCGATACGGCCGGCGATCAGACTCGCCCGTTCCGGAACGATGTATGCGGCCCGCCGATTGCGCAGCAACTGCGCCTCGCGCTCCATCGCCCGCAAGCGCCGTTGGAAGAATTCCTGCTCGTCAGGCTGAATGTCGAGCAGCTCGCAAAGCGCTTCGAAAGTGACCGGTTTACCCTGCTCTTCGACGGTTTGCAGGATGTATTCGCGGGAAGGGAGCGGTACGGCGTAACGCTTCGTTTCGCGTTCGAAATAGGGGTCGTGTCGACGTGACGGGGACAGCCGGTTGATTGACATTTATCAGACTTCCTATAGAATTCGGCCTTCGCTGGAATGCCCAGGTGGCGAAATTGGTAGACGCGCTAGGTTCAGGTCCTAGTGGTGGCAACACCGTGGAGGTTCGATTCCTCTCTTGGGCACCAGAGATTCTAAAAAGCCTTGTATTGACAAGGCTTTTTTATTGGCCGCATTCCCCGCGAATCCTGACTTACACACGAACGGCAAATGAGCAGGGAATCTTGCGGTCGCGCGACGCAGAACGGTGAAACATCGATTCTAACGGATGGAATCGTTCTCTTGATCGAAGAACGCGCAAGGATCGTTATAAACCGTCGTGCCTTGCAGCATCTTCGCCACACCCCCTCGCCGATGCGCCATCGCCGCCAAAGACGGCAACACCCTTGCAAAGGCAAAGCGGCCTCACCCTGTCACGGAAAGTTTTCGATCAGGGCAACGGGGAAAACGGCGCGATTTGACCCTTGCACAGCAATACCTTATAGTGCCTCAGCCTGCCATCGGCGGGCTCCCACACCAGACGAATTTGACCAAGCGAATAATTTAACATGAACTTTTCTGCGAGAAAACGAATCGGCATTCTTACCGGCGGGGGCGATTGCCCTGGCTTGAATGCTGTCATCCGCGCCGCGGCCAAGACTGCCTGGTCGCAATACAGCGCCACAGTAATCGGTATCGAGGACGGTTTCGAAGGCTTGGTGGAAGGCCGGATGCACGAAATCCAGGACAATGAAGTCTCTAATATCCTCAGCCAAGGCGGAACCATACTGGGCTCATCGAACAAAGGCGATCCCTGGCATTATCCGGTCGAGATGCAGGGAGATCTCATCGAAATCCAGGACTGCTCCTATAAGGCGATTCGCAATGTCGAACGCTGGGCGCTCGACGCGATCATCGCCATCGGCGGTGACGGCACGATGAACATCTGCAGCAAATTGTTGGATCACGGCATCAATATGGTCGGCGTACCGAAGACCATTGATAACGATCTGGCGGCCACCGACCTCACATTTGGCTTCGACACCGCCGTTTCGGTAGTTTGTGAAGCGATTGACCGGCTGCACACCACCGCCTCCTCGCATCATCGGGTGATGGTCATCGAAGTGATGGGACGACATGCTGGCTGGATCGCCCTGAACGGCGGTTCTGCTGGTGGCGCAGATGTGATTCTGCTACCGGAAATTCCATTCGCCTGGCAAGAAATCTTCCGTGTCGTCAAACAACGTAATACCCGGCGCAAACGTTTCAGCATCGTTTGCGTCGCCGAAGGCGCCAAACTACCCGATGGCGAACAGGTGATCAAAGCGCTCGACAACAAGCGCACCGACGCCAGACAATTGGGCGGCATTGGGGCGGTGGTGGCACAGAAGATCGAGGAAGGGACCGGACTGGAAACACGTGTCACCGTTCTCGGCCACCTGCAGCGTGGCGGCTCACCGACAGCCTTCGACCGTGTGTTGGCAACCAATTTCGGCACGGTTGCCGCGCATTGCGCTTGTCGTGGCGATTTCGGGAAAATGGCCGCCCTGCGCCACAACATGGTCACCACGGTACCGATCAAAGAAGCCATCGCCCAATTGAGAACCGTGCCGCCAGACAATCAACTGGTGCAAAACGCCCGCGCCATTGGCATCAGCTTCGGCAATTCGACAATCGAAGCTACCGTACCGGCCCCGGTCGAAGCATGAGCCGCGATTGACATTGAAGGTTTGATATAGCATCTTGCGCTGGCGATTGTTCAGGACGCCCTCGACAAGACATTGTCGGAAAACCTAGCAAACGCACGCCGATCGAAAAATAAACCTGCTCTCCACACTTTCAGAAAGATTCACCTCATGACCGTTCATCTTTATCTCTCACTGATTCCTGAGGCATTGATCGCTTCAATGCTCCCGCCTGAAGAATTCGGCCAGTATTACGCTACCGGCCATCAATACAAATCGAAAGGGCAAGCGATCTTTTTCGAGATCGACCCCTCTTTCAGGAACGAGTTCTTCAACATTGACGACGCATTTGCGCGTTGTGTGCCGCATCCGGACGGAAAGCCGAAGAATTCGGTTTACGTTTCGGTATACCGGGTACTCGAACACATTCCGGTAAGCGTAATCGGAAAGCTGTATCTGAGCACGGCCTATGGTCAAACGCTGGCTTTGTCACGCAACGATTCCGCACGCATCGAAACCGGTACGCTACACATGTATCAGGATCTCGCCCCGGTTAACAGCTTGGTCGTCAGCACGCTTGCCCCGCTGGCTCACTATGCCAGTGTCACCGATAAGCCCGCCAAATTCATCCGTTTCCCGGCATTGTGCTTTGTCGAACTGGCACTCGGCCAATTGGCCTCGAACCCGGCCGATGGCAGCGCCAACGAGTTGCCTTATTCCTTCATCAATCACTTGCGAGAAGCACTGATTGTTCTCGATCCAGCCTCCAAGACCACCAAGCTGGTACACCGAGTGCACTCGATAGAGTTTCCATATCGCATGGTGCGCAACGGTTTCTTCGTTGGCAACGGACCCGAACTCGCTTATTATCCGATGCCATCGCACGACACCTTGCGGCAGGACCACAGCGCTTGGTGGCGACTCGCCAATCTCTGATCGCCTTTTAAGCTGTCGTCATCTGTTTCCCACGGCAAGCGACGGACGCAGTGTCCGCCGCCTGTTGGTGGTTTGCACGTCGTTCGAGCGTTGGTTTGCCTGCCGCTGAAAAGCTGTTGTCGACGCAAAACATTTTCATCCACTTGTAGCGCAGAATCGGCTTTGCGCAACCATTTTTCATTCACCGGCTTGGCTCGCTGGAGAGTCGAGATGGCGGATGTTTGTCAATAACTGACTTTTCCGATACCAAGCCAATATCCGCACCCTTGACACAAAATGCAGGGGAATCGGAACCAATGTGATTGAAACGCCTGCTTTCGCGAACCTGAGCAAATCCATCAGGCTTCGGCAGTAGCCGTTGTCCGGTCTTGATCGGCAAGTGGGGTTTACCCGCATTCCCCGCCTACCGTGTGCTGAAAAAACTGCTTAGTGGTACAGACATCTGCTCAACCAGCCGACTAGTCAGCATCACCCAAAATAATGGATACTACGCGTCCAAAAGTCGGCGACCGACAGGCGCCGCAATAACGACAATCACGAGACAACCTTTCCACCTATTCACCTTTCAGGAATTCCTATGACCATACGTCCGGAGTTGATTGCCAAATTGCGTGAAAAGCGGGCGAAACTGACCGACAACGTCAGCCCCGAAAAGCTAGAGAAACTGCATGCCAAGGGATTGCTTTCGGCACGAGAAAGACTGAACGCCCTGTTTCTCGAAGGAACTTTCCAGGAACTCGGTCTGCATGCCACACATGCGGCCACCCACTTCGGCATGGCCGGCCGAGACCTGCCGGCCGACGGTGTCATTGCTGGCAGCGGTTACGTCGGACACATGCAGGTCGCTTCGTTCTGTCAGGATTTCAGCGTCGTCGCCGGGACACTCGGCAAGATGCAGGCTCGCAAAATCACTCGCATCATGCGCCACGCACTGAAAATTGGTGTGCCGGTCGTCGCTTTCAAGGATTCCGGGGGGGCGCGCATACAGGAAGGCGTCGACGCCCTGTCCGGCTATGGCGACGTTTTTTACGCCAACGTACTGCTTTCCGGCGTCGTACCGCAAATTGCGGTCATTTGCGGACCGTGCGCTGGCGGTGCCGCCTACTCGCCGGCACTGATGGACTTCGTGATCATGACCCGGCACAACGCGCACATGTTCCTCACCGGCCCGGAAGTAATCAAGGCGGTGACCGGCCGCGCCACGACGATGGCCGAAGTCGGCGGTGCCGAAATGCACGCCACGGTGAGCGGCAATGCGCATTTCATCGCCGAGGACGATCATCATGCCATCTCGCTGGTCAAGCAGTTGCTGTCCTACCTGCCAGCCAACAACACCGAAGACCCGCCGCACGATCTGTCCGTTCCGATTGAAGAACTGGATGATCCCGGGATCGAGGAATGCATTCCGGACAGCCCCTCCGAACCACTCGACATGTACGCGATCATCCGTCGCGTCGTCGATCATGGCGAATTGCTCGAAGTGCATGCCGGCTTCGCCCGCAACGTGATCGTCGGATTTGCGCGTATCAGCGGCGTGGTCGTCGGTATCGTCGCCAATCAGCCGATGGTGATGGCCGGCGCGCTCGATCTGAATGCCGCCGACAAGGTGGCGCGCTTCGTACGTACCTGCAATATCTTCAATGTGCCGGTGGTGACGCTGGTCGACGTTCCCGGCTTCCTGCCCGGCGTCGAACAGGAACGCGGCGGCATCATTCGTCACGGCGCCAAGATGTTGTCAGCCTACGGTTCGTGCACCGCACCGAAAATCACCGTCATCCTGCGCAAAGCTTATGGCGGATCGTATCTGGCAATGTGCAGCCAGGAACTGGGTGCGGACATGGTTTTCGCCTGGCCAACGGCAGAAATCGCCGTCATGGGTGCCGAAGCGGCGGTCAAGATCCTCTACCGGAAGGAACTCGAGCAGGCCGAAGACCGCCAGGCCAAAGCCACCGAACTGGCGCAGGACTATCGCGACCGCTTTGCTTCGCCCTACGTTTCAGCGAGCAACTTCTATATCACCGATGTCATCGAACCGCAGGAAACGCGCTGGATGATCGCTCTTGCCCTGCGCAAGACCCTCGACAAACGTGAACTGCGTCCCGCGAAAAAACACGGCAACATCCCCATGTAAGCGTTACGCGAAGGAATTCATCCTATGTTCACAGCCGCCACATTGAAAGCGTTGCAGGTTTACGGAATCGCCATCGTGATTTCGGCCATCGTGGCCGTCCTGATCAAGGTGCTGGTCGCCGTGACCGGCAAAATGGAAAAGACCAAGCCGGTCGATGTGCCTATTGGTTCGGTGTGCCCGGTCGGTATCGGTGTCCCTGACGAAGATGTCGCCGCGCTGTCGGCGGCCATTTTTGCCATCATCGGACCACACCACATCCTGCATATCGGCCAGTCGAGCCAGAGCTGGTCCAGCGGTGGACGTGCCGCTCTACACTCATCTCATTTGCCTGGACCTGCGGGTCGTGGCACAAGATAAATCGATACATCAAGGAGGAATACAAGATGCCCAGACAATTTAAAGTAACCGTCAATGGTCGTGAATACGAAGTCAGCGTTCTTGAGCTGACGGGAGGGCAATCGGCCGCCAGCGCACCGGCGCCGGCAGCTCATCATGCGGCACCCGTTGCCGGTAGCGCGCCGGTGCTTGCGGCACCGAGTGCTCCTGCTCCAGCCAGCGCCCCCGCCGCGGGCAGTGGCGATGTCGTTGCCGGTATGGGGGGGGTCGTCGTTGAAGTCGATGTCAAAGTCGGCCAGAACATCGCCGCGGGTGACCGCCTGCTGGTTCTCGAAGCGATGAAGATGAAGACGCCGATCGTGGCCACTCGCGGCGGGCAAGTCACCCGCGTACTGGTTGCTCCGGGCGAAGCGGTCGAGGGTGGGCAACCCCTGCTGACCATCGCCTGAATCTTCCCGTCGCTGACCGGCTCAGCCGGTCGCCAACCAATCGATAAGTCCGACGGTTTTCGGTATACGTCTGGCTCGAGGGCTAAAAAAACATGGAAGGTATACATTTTCTTGATTTTTTTCAAGGCATTGCCACTTTGGCTGCCTCGGAACCGAAAATCATGTTCGGGCGCATCTTCCTGATGCTGCTCGGCTTTGCCCTGATTTATCTGGGCACCAAGAACGTTCTCGAACCCCTGCTGATGATCCCGATGGGATTGGGCATGTCATCGGTCAACGCCGGCGTGATGTTCCTCGAAGGGAGCAAGATGGGCACGCTGTTCGTCGACCCGCTGATGTCGGATCCGATCGAGCTGATGAACATCATGCAGATCGACTGGCTGCAACCGATTTACACGCTCACTTTCAGTAACGGTTTGATTGCCTGTCTGGTGTTCATGGGCATCGGGGTCCTGCTCGATGTTGGCTACGTCATGGCGCGGCCTTTCCAGAGCATGTTCATCGCCTTGTTTGCCGAATTGGGAACGATCGCTGTGTTCCCGATCGCTGTCGGTCTCGGGTTGACTGAGAAGGAAGCTGCCGCGGTAGCCACCATCGGCGGCGCCGATGGTCCGATGGTGCTGTTCACCTCGCTGGTCCTGGCCAAAAACCTGTTCGTCCCCATTACCGTTGTCGGCTACCTCTATCTGGGCTTGACGTACGGTGCCTATCCCTACCTGATCAAATGGCTGGTGCCAGAACACATCCGGGCGATCAACATGGTGGAAGATCGCGGCCCGAAGATCAGTCGCTCACAAAAAATGATTTTTGCGGTGGTTTCCTGCACCTTGCTATGCCTGCTGTTCCCCGTCGCCGCCCCGCTATTCTTTTCTCTTTTCCTGGGTGTCGCGATCAGGGAAAGCGGGATCGACGAATTCACCAAGCTGCTGGGTGACGTCTTTCTCTACGCCGCAACCTTCTTCCTCGGTTTGACGCTTGGGATTCTCTGTGAAGCCGATACCCTGCTTGAACCGACGGTATTGAAATTGCTGCTCCTGGGAATGCTGGCGTTGACCATCTCGGCACTTGGTGGCCTGCTGGGTGGTTACATCCTGTATTTCTGGACTGGTGGCAAATACAATCCGATGATCGGGATTGCCGGTGTCAGCTGTGTACCGACGACGGCCAAGGTCGTACAGAAAATCGCCTCAACGGCCAACCCAAGTGCGATCATTCTGCCGCACGCCTTAGGGGCCAACATCAGCGGCGTTATCACCACCGCGATCATCGCCGCCACTTACGTCGCTCTTTTACGCTGATTCTCTTTTTCTCTGCAGACAATAAAGCCTCGAGCGACCCATCTGTCGCTCGAGGCTTTATTTACATGAATTTTGTGAGTGGCA
Source organism: uncultured Candidatus Accumulibacter sp. (assembly GCA_964428215.1). Classification (GTDB taxonomy): domain Bacteria; phylum Pseudomonadota; class Gammaproteobacteria; order Burkholderiales; family Rhodocyclaceae; genus Accumulibacter. Next base: position 12,594 of record CAYRXO010000053.1, read on the forward strand.
TCCGAAAGGATTACGATTCCGGCTCCTTCCCGGTTTGCTTGCTGACGTCGGCACTAAAGCCAGAAAGGGGAATCCCATTGAACAGGGTACGCGCTTGTGACTTGAGCTGATCCTGCATCTGATGCAGCATGTTCCGGCTTTGCTCCATGTAAGTGGTCATCATTGTCTGCATCGCCGGTCCCTGGAAGTTCATGAACTGCGACCACAGATCGCTTTGCATCTGACTTGCACTTTCGCCATAGATTTGCTGCGACTGTTCCTGGAGTTTTTTCTGAAAGTCGATGAACGACTTGATGTTGCTCTCGAGATATTTGCCAAGCATGCCTTGCATGGCGTGACCGTAAAAACGGATCATCTGGGCCAACAGATCGGTGGTGAACAGCGGCATGCCACCTGCTTCCTCCTCGAGAATGATCTGCAACAAGATGCTGCGGGTGATGTCTTCGCCCGTCTTGGCGTCGAGCACGTTGAAGTTTTCGCGGTAAAGTACCAAGTCCTTGACGTCGCTCAGAGTAATGTAAGCGCTGGTCTTGGTGTCGTATAGTCGCCGATTGGGATATTTTTTGATCAGTCGCGGCTGCTCAGGCATGACGACCGTTCCTCCTTTGTAAAATAAATCAATGCGTTCCGAGAGTCTCGAAACGTTTATTGGTGCGGTGCAGCACGATTATACTCCTGCAAAATAAAAACAGTCAGCGTCGGTGAGAAGATGTCAAGGCAATTGCATGAATGCC
>CAYRXO010000053.1:13337-19455 GCA_964428215.1 uncultured Candidatus Accumulibacter sp.
TTTTCAATGAAAAACGCACGATGAGCGTGTGTTATCATCCACTGCTTGACTTCTGCCGTGTCTCGACGATTGTTGTCTATCCTTTCTGTCAGACACCGACTCATACCAATTCTTCCATTCTCGATGCGTAACTGCGATCTCCACTGTCATTCCCTTTGCTCTGACGGCCTGCTGCCGGCAGAGACGGTCGTCGAGCGCGCGGTGGCGAATGGCGTCGAGATGCTGGCGCTGACCGATCATGACGATCTCGCCGGTCTGCCAGCCGCACGTGCGACGGCAACGGCGCTGGGTCTGGACTTCGTCAACGGGGTCGAAATTTCCACCGAATGGCAGGGGATGCAGATCCACATCGTCGGACTGGCCGTCGATGCGACAGACCCGGGTCTGATCGAAGGTCTGGCCGGTATCCGTTCCGGGCGCATCGAACGTGCCCGGCGCATGTCGGCCGATCTCGAGCGTGTCGGCATTTTCGGCGCCTTCGACGGAGCAATGCGTCTGGTGGCCAATCCGAACTTGATCAGCCGCTCGCATTTTGGCCGCTTCCTGGTCAACAGCGGTGTGCGCAAAGATGTGCATAGTGTTTTCGAATCGTTCCTGGTTCCTGGTAAACCGGGTTACGTCGCGCACCGCTGGGCGACGCTCGACGCTGCCTTGAACTGGATACATACGGCTGGCGGTATCGCGGTGATCGCGCATCCCGGCCGTTACAAGTTGTCGCGTACTGATCTGCGGCGTTTTTTCAGTGAATTCAAAGATCTCGGCGGGCGGGCCATCGAAGTCCAGTCGGGTAGTCACAGCCCCGAACAGGTCGAAATCTTCAGCCGTCTGGCACGTGAATTTGCGTTTCTGGCTTCGCGCGGCTCGGATTTTCACGGTCTGGAAGAGAGCTACGTCGATCTTGGTCAACTACCGCCGCTGCCCGATGGTCTGACGCCCGTCTGGGAAGCCTTTTCCGCCTGAGGGCTGCAGTGATGGCGCAGTACGTCGTGGTTCATCCGGCCAATCCGCAGTCGCGGCTGTTACAGCAGGCGGCGGAAGTGGTGCGCCGCGGCGGGGTCATCGCCCTGCCGACCGATTCCAGTTATGCGCTCGGTTGCCATCTGGGCGACAAGGCGGCGGTCGAACGGATTCGCAGTCTGCGCGCGCTCGACGAACGCCACCTCCTGACGCTGATGTGCCGCGATCTGTCGCAGATCGGCCAGTTTGCCCGCGTCGATAATGCGCGTTACCGGCTGTTAAAGGCCACCACGCCCGGTCCTTACACCTTCATTCTCGAAGGCACGCGCGAACTGCCGCGGCGCGTGATGCACCCGAAGCGGAAGACGATCGGTCTGCGCGTCCCCGAGCACGTCGTCGCGCTGGCCTTTCTCGAGCAGCTCGGCGAACCCTTATTGACGTCGACGCTGATCGTCGCCGGCGACGAAACTCCGCTCACCGAAGGCTGGGAAATCCACGATCGTCTGGAAAATCAGCTCGAACTGATCCTCGACGGCGGCTTCTGCGGCATCGAACCGACGACGGTCGTCGATCTGACCGGCGCCGTGCCGCAACTGATCCGCGCCGGACTCGGGGAACTGGCGCCTTTGGGTCTCGATTGAGCCGACGATGAATGCCTTGCTCCAGACGATCGCCATCGCTGCGTTGCCAGTGATTCTGGCGATCACCCTGCACGAAGCGGCACACGGTTACGCCGCCCGCCATTTCGGCGACCCGACGGCGTGGCAGCAAGGACGGATCACCGCCAATCCGCTCAAGCACATCGATCCCCTGGGAACGATCGTCGTGCCGATCCTGATTCTGCTGCTGTCGACCGGTGGCCTGCTGTTTGGCTGGGCCAAGCCGGTGCCGGTCGATTTCAGCCGGCTGCGCCATCCAAAGGCGGACATGTTGTGGGTGGCCGCCGCCGGGCCGGCGGCCAATCTGGCGATGCTGCTTTTTTGGGCGCTGCTGTTGAAGCTGGCCTGGCTGCTGCCGGTCAACTTTTTCAGCCTGCCGATGGCGCGCATGGCCGAGATCGGTATCTCGATCAACATCGTTTTGATGGTTCTCAACCTCTTTCCGTTGCCGCCGCTCGACGGCGGCCGCATCGCCATCAGCCTGCTGCCAAAAAATCTCGCCTGGCGGTATGCACAGATCGAACGTTTCGGCTTTGTGATCCTGCTTGCCTTGTTGGCTTCCGGGATTCTTGGCTGGCTGCTGGATCCGCTGATCCACCTGATTGGCGCTCTGGTCGAAATCGTCTTCCAAATCCGTATCTGAACTACCGAAAATTGCCCATGTTCGCCAAACGCGTTCTTTCCGGCATGCGCCCGACCGGCAGCCTGCATCTCGGCCACTATCACGGGGTATTGAAAAACTGGATCGCGCTCCAGAATCAATATCCCTGTCTTTTTTTCGTCGCCGACTGGCATGCGCTGACCACCAGCTACGACGACCCGCAGGGCATCGTCGGCGCCACCTGGGACATGATCATCGACTGGCTGGCCGCCGGTGTCGACCCGGCGCAGGCGACCTTGTTCATCCAGTCGCAAGTGCCGGACCACGCCGAACTGCATCTCTTGCTGTCGATGATCACGCCGCTCGGCTGGCTCGAGCGTGTGCCGACCTACAAGGATCAGCAGGAGAAGCTGGAAAACAAGGATCTGTCGACTTACGGCTTTCTCGGCTATCCCCTGCTGCAGGCGGCCGACATCCTGATCTACCGTGCCGACAAAGTGCCGGTAGGCGAAGATCAGGTGCCGCATATCGAGTTTTCGCGTGAGATGGCGCGCCGTTTCAACCACCTCTACGGTCGTGAAGCCGGTTTCGAGGAACTGGCGCGCACGGCGATCGGCAAACTCGGTGCCCGCAACGCGCGCCGCTACGAAGAGTATCGCAAGCGTTTTCAGGAAGGTGGCGATCAGGCGGCGCTGGAAAATGCTCGCGCGCTGCTCGTCGCGGCGGCCTCGCTATCGCAGGCCGACCGCGAACGTCTGCACGGCTACCTCGAAGGCAGCGGCAAGACGATCCTCGTCGAACCCGGCGCACTGCTCACCGCGGCGTCGCGCATGCCGGGACTCGACGGCCAGAAAATGTCCAAGTCGTACGCCAACACGATCACTCTGCGCGAAGACGCCGCTTCGGTGACGCACAAGGTGCGCCGCATGCCGACCGACCCGGCACGTGTGCGGCGCAGCGACGTCGGTGATCCCGACAAATGCCCGGTCTGGCAATGGCATCAGGTTTATACCGATCCGGCGTGTCAGGACTGGGTGCAGCAAGGTTGCCGCAGTGCCGGCATCGGTTGCCTGGATTGCAAACAGCCGGTGATCGACGGCATTCTCAAGGAGCAGGCGCCGATGCGCGAACGTGCACAGCCGTACCTCGACGACCCGGCCCAGGTACGCGCGATCGTCGCCGAGGGCAACGAAAAAGCGCGCCAACTGGCGGCCGAAACGATGCGCGACGTGCGCGCGGCGATGGGCTTGAGTTATCGCTGAGCGCCCGCTCCTGCGCGCGATCGACGACGGTGAACAACGACAGCAGTTCAGTGGCCGATTCGGCAGGAGACGAATCGACGGGCGTCGTTCTGCCGCTGGCCCGCATTTACGGCGAGCCGCTGGCGCAGTTGCCGCACGATCTCTACATCCCGCCCGATGCGATGGCGGTGATGCTCGAAGCCTTCGAGGGCCCGCTCGATCTGCTGCTTTACCTGATCCGCAAAGCCAACGTCAATGTCCTCGACATTCCGATGGCACCGCTGACCGACCAGTACCTGCTGTACATCGAAGAAATGCGGCGGCAGAATCTCGAGCTGGCGGCCGATTATCTGGTGATGGCGGCGATGCTGATCGAAATCAAGTCGCGCATGCTGCTGCCGCGACCGGCCGCCGTGGCCGGCGACGACGCCGAGGACCCGCGCGCCGAACTGGTCCGCCGCCTGGTCGAATACGAGCAGATGAAACTGGCGGCGCAGGAAATCAACGAGTTGCCGCAAGCCGAGCGCGATTTCGACTGGGTCGAGGTGTGGGTCGAAAAGTCCCTGCCCCGGCGTTTGCCGGAAGTCAGCATCGCCGATCTGCAAAACGCCTGGCGGGGGCTGCTCAAACAGGCCAAGCTGCATACCCGGCATCGGCTGCAGCGCGAAGAACTATCGGTACGCGAACACATGGCGTCCATCCTCCGTCACTTGCGTGCTACCGACGGCTTCTGCGAATTCAGCGCGCTCTTCGACCCGGCGCTCGGCGCGCCGGTGCTGGTGGTGCATTTTCTCGCCCTGCTCGAACTGGCACGCGAACATCTGCTCGAAATGACGCAGCTCGAAGCCTTTGCGCCGATTTACGTGAGATTGAGGGATGAACGAAGTGACGTCGGAATCGAGTCTGCCGCCTGAACCGGCGATCGCGCCGGAACGGGCCAAGCAGGTGCTCGAAGCGGCTTTGCTCAGTGCCCGCCAGGCGCTGCCGTTGAGCGATCTGCGCAAGTTGTTCGACGACCAGTTGAGCAGCGAAACCTTGCAGCGACTGCTCGCCGAACTGCGCGCCGAATGGAACGCACGGCCGCTCGAACTGCTGCAGGTGGCCAGCGGCTGGCGTTTCCGGACGCGCGCCGAGTATCTGCCTTACCTCGAACGCCTCAACTCCGAAAAAGCGCCGCGCTACTCGCGCGCAGTGCTTGAGACGCTGGCCATCATCGCCTACCGCCAGCCGGTGACGCGCGGCGACATCGAAGACATCCGTGGCGTCACCGTCGCCACGCAGGTGATACGCGCGCTCGAGGAGCGCGGCTGGGTCGATGTCGTCGGCCACCGCGATACGCCGGGGCGACCGGCGCTGCTGGCGACGACCCGCAAATTTCTCGACGACCTCGGCCTGCGCAGTCTGGCCGAACTGCCATCTCTCGACGCGCTGAACACTACTCTGGATCTCGCCAGCCATGCCGACTAAACCACCGCGCAAGCCTGTTCCCGCCAAGCCGCGACCCACGGCCGCCAAATCGACAACGGCAAAAAGACGATCGCCGCCCGCTGCGCCGACGGCGGACAGCTTCAGCAACTCGCCTTTTCCGCCACGCCCGCAGGGTCGGCGGCGACCGGTGGCCAGCGACACGGCACCACGCAGCCGGGTAACGCCGATGCCGTGCGACGACGGCGACGCACCGTCGACCGGTCGCGCGAAGCCGCCGGCACGGCCGGCCGCAACGCCGACGGAGCGCCCGTACAGCCCGGCGCGTAGTCGTGGCCAGTCGAGCAACGCCGGCCGCCGCCGCCACGCCGAGCCGCCGAGCCGGCCGGAGAGGCTGCACAAGCTATTGGCCAATAGCGGACTCGGCTCGCGGCGCGAAATGGAAGAAATGATCGCCGCCGGCAGGGTGATGGTGAACGGCGCGCCGGCGCAACTCGGCCAGAGCGTTGCGGCCGGCGACCGGGTCAAAGTGAATGGCAAGCTGGTCACGCTGCGCTTTTCTGACCGCCTGCCGCGGGTCCTGATCTACCACAAGCCGGAAGGCGAAATCGTCTCACGCAACGACCCCAATCACCGGCCGACGGTATTCACCGCCTTGCCGCGCATGACGACCGGGCGTTGGGTGGCCGTCGGTCGTCTCGACTTCAACACCAGCGGTCTGCTGCTGCTCACCACCTCCGGAGACTTGGCCAACCGGTTGATGCACCCGCGTTACCAGCTGATTCGCGAATACGCGGTGCGCATCCTCGGCGAGTTGCCGGTCGATGCCAAAGCGCGGCTGCTCGCCGGCATCGAACTCGACGACGGCCCGGCGCAATTCGCCAGCTTCGAGGAAGCGGGCGGCGAGGGCGCCAACCGTTGGTACCGGGTCTCGCTCGCCGAGGGGCGCAACCGCGAAGTACGGCGGATGTTCGAAGCCGTCGGCGTCGTCGTCAGCCGGCTGATCCGCGTGCGCTACGGCCCTTTCCTGCTGCCGCGTCAACTCAAGCGCGGCCAGTACGCCGAACTGAGCGACGACGAAGTGCGCAAATTGATGCGCGATTTCGGCATGGAAGCTGCCTCGCCGCAGCGCACGCCGCGTATGCGCTGAGAAACGCTCTTTTGGTTTGACCGACCGGAAGCGGCCAAGCGACTGGCTGCCAGCCGCGGTTAGTCGGGAACTCAAGAAAACGCCG
>CAYRXO010000054.1:0-19309 GCA_964428215.1 uncultured Candidatus Accumulibacter sp.
CATAGACGCCGAACAGCGGTGCAAAACCGGCCAAGGGGCTGGGTGGCGACTGCGAATAACCGACAGCCAGCCAGGGAAAGCCGGTGAACAGCCAACTGCGCGCCCATTCGGTCAGCGTAAACAGGGCCGCAAAAAACAGACCGCGCGCCAGCCACTGTGCCGGCGCCAGAGAAACGAACAGCGCGCCGAATGGCAGTGCCACTGACGCCAGCAAGGCACAGAACAACAGCGTCGCCAGCCCGGCCAGCGGCAGCGGCATGCCGCCGAATACGCTCAGACTGACATAGATCCACGACACGCCGGCCAGGAACAAACCGAAGGCATGGCTACCAGCCAGCCACGCGCCGTGTGCTGCGCGCTGCCCGCCATCTTTTGCTCGGCACAGCAACCCGTAGCAAATGGCCAAACTCAGCCAGAGCAGCGGAAACCAGCCGAACGGTGCGAAGCCAAAAACGCCGCCAGCGCCGGCCAACAGCGCTCCCAGAGTGGCCAGCCCCCGCCGGGGAGCGCTGGCCAGCGCTCGGGGAGGCGGTGCGGCGTCGCTCATCGTCGCCGTTCTTGTCGGCTCACGGCCGTTCGTCGGCGTACGGATCGGCAAAACCGAGCCGCGCCAGGATTTGCCGTTCGCGCTCTTCCATCGCTTCCGCCTTCTCTTCGCCCTGTTCGTGATCGTAACCCAGCAGATGCAGCAGGCCATGCACGATCAGATGCGCGTAGTGCGCCCGGCGCGTCTTGCCTTGCGCGCGCGCTTCGCGGGCGACGACCCGCGCACAGAGCACCAGATCGCCGCTGAGCAAGGGTGCGCTGCCCGGATAAGGGAAAGACAGCACGTTGGTGGCATAAGCCTTGCCGCGATATAGACGGTTCAGGCGCAGCCCCTCGCTCTCCTTGACGAAACGAAGGGTGATTTCGCCGGGCAGGCGCTTCTCAAGCGTCAGGACGGTCGCGACCCACCGGCGCAGACAGCGCTTGCGCGGCAACTTCGTTTTCTGACAGGCGTACTGGACGCTGCACGGGGAGGTTTTCTGGGCCATGAGCTGCCGGTGGAGAAATGGATGTGCCGTCAGCCGCGGCCAGCGCCGCGCTGTGCGCTTCGTAAGCCGAAACGATGCGCGCCACCAGCGGGTGGCGGACGACGTCTTCCTTGAGAAATTCGGTAAAAGCGATACCACGCACTTCACGCAGAATATGCCGCGCTTCGATCAAACCGCTCTTTTGCCCACGTTGCAGGTCGATCTGCGTCACATCACCGGTGACCACCGCTTTGGCGCCGATGCCGATACGGGTGAGGAACATTTTCATCTGCTCGGGCGTCGTGTTCTGCGCCTCGTCGAGGATGATGAAGGCGTGATTCAGCGTCCGGCCGCGCATGTACGCCAGCGGGGCGATTTCGATCGACCCGCGTTCGAACAGTTTGCCGACCCGTTCAAAACCCATCAGATCGTACAGCGCGTCATAGAGCGGCCGCAGGTAGGGGTCGACTTTCTGCGCCAGATCGCCGGGCAGAAAGCCGAGACGCTCGCCGGCTTCGACCGCCGGCCGGGTGAGGACGATGCGTTGCACCAGTTGCCGTTCGAAGGCATCGACCGCCGAGGCGACCGCCAGATATGTCTTGCCGGTGCCGGCCGGGCCGATCCCGAAAGTGATGTCGTAATCCTGGATGTGCTTCAGATACTCGATCTGCCGCGGTGTCCGGCCGTGCAGTTCGGTCTTGCGCGTCAGCAGCGCCGGCGTCGCCCCGCCGGCCGCGCTCACATTGCGTACCGGCCGGTTGAGCAGTTCGATCAGCCCGAGCTGGATGGCATCGACCGATAGCGGCTCCTTGGCCTGCGCATAGAAGAGTTGCAGCGCCTCCGACGCGCGCGCCGTCTGCGCCGGGTCGCCGCGCAGCGTGAAACGTTCGCCGCGCCGGGCGATCGACACGTCGAGCGCCGTTTCGATCTGGCGCAGATTCTCGTCGAGCGCGCCGCAGAGATTGGCCAGATGTTTGTTGTTCAGCGGTGAGAGCAGCAACTCGCTCGCCCGCGGTTTGACCGCCGGGTTCTGAGCGTTCATCGGCGGCTTTCGACAGCGGCGGAACGGTCGACGACCTCGCCGCGCAAGGAATGCGGCAACGCGGCCGTGATGCGCACGTCGACGAAACGGTGCAGCCTCTGCGCCGGATCGCCGGGCGTGGCGAAATTGACGATACGGTTATTGTCGGTACGGCCGGCGACTTCGCGTTCGTCCTTGCGCGACAAACTCTCGACCATCACCCGCTGCACGCTGCCGACCATCGCCTGCGATACCGCCTGCGCCAGCTGATCGATACGCTGCTGCAGCCGTGTCAGGCGTTCGAGCTTGACTTCGGCCGGCGTATCGTCGCTCAGCTCGGCCGCCGGCGTTCCCGGCCGCGCGCTGTAGATGAACGAGAACGAAGCGTCGAACGCGACGTCGTCGATCAACTGCATCGTTTTTTCGAAATCGTCGGCGCTTTCGCCCGGGAAACCGACGATGAAGTCCGAAGATAGCGACAGATCGGGCCGAGCGGCGCGCAGCTTGCGTACCAGACTCTTGTATTCCAGTGCGGTATAGCCGCGCTTCATGGCCGCCAGCACGCGGTCCGATCCCGATTGCACCGGCAGATGCAGGTGCGAGACCAGCTTCGGCACGCGTGCATACACGTTGATCAGCCGTGGTGACATTTCGCGCGGATGCGAAGTGGTAAACCGGATGCGTTCGATGCCAGGAATCTCGGCGATGTATTCGATCAACAACGCCAGATCGGCGGTCTCGTCGCCGGCTTGCGCCAGCCCGCGGCCGTGCAGCACGCCGCGATAGGCGTTGACGTTCTGGCCGAGCAGCGTTACTTCCTTGACGCCCTGGCTGGCCAGATCGGCGACTTCGGTCAGCACGTCCTCGAAAGGCCGCGACACCTCTTCCCCGCGCGTGTAGGGAACGATGCAGAACGAACAGAACTTGCTGCAGCCCTCCATGATCGACACGAACGCTGCTGCGCCGTCGACGCGCGCCGGCGGCAGGCGGTCGAATTTCTCGATTTCCGGAAACGAAATATCGACTTGCGCCTTGCCCAGCCGCCGCCGTTCGGCGATCAGTTGCGGCAGTCGATGCAAGGTCTGCGGCCCGAAGACGACGTCGACGTACGGCGCGCGCGCGACGATTGCCGCGCCTTCCTGGCTGGCCACGCAGCCGCCGACGCCGATCACCAGATCCGGCTTGGCGGCCTTTAATTGGCGCACCCGGCCGAGGTCGTGAAAGACGCGCTCCTGCGCCTTTTCGCGTACCGAACAGGTGTTGAAGAGAATGATGTCCGCATCATCGGGATGGTCGGTCTTGATGATTTCTTCGGCAGAAGCGAGTACGTCGGCCATTTTGTCCGAATCGTACTCGTTCATCTGGCACCCGAAAGTGCGGATGAACAGTTTTTTAGCCATCAGCTTGATTGATTGTTGGGGTCAGCGCCGTTCCGACGCTTCGTTCGAATTCAACAGCCAGACACGATACACCGCGCCGCCGGCATCGGTGAGATAAACTACTTCGACGGTCTGCTGGATCTGCATCGGTACGACAAGCAAGTTCTGCTGGCTACGGAACTGAGCTGTCGGCGAGAGAGAAAACTGATCGCCGTCGATGGTCAGGGTCCCGTCGCCGGGCGGCGGCTGCATCGTGCCGTAGCGGGCCTCGACAGGTAGCCGACGCAGCACCGAAACGGGTGGATCGACCGGCTGCGGCTCGGCCGACGGATCGATATATGCCTGGCCGAATGCCGAGAGAACGGCGGAAAGCAGAGCGGTGGAGATATCCATCGCCGAATTATAGACAAGCCGACCTGTTGATGTCAGCAGCGACTGGCAGCTGGCGGGGCGATCGGATGAATCTTTTGTCGGATCGTGCCGTTCGGCACGAAAGCGATCGGAAGTGGCGATGCGGAATGAAGCGTCAAGCGCGCGGAGTGCAGCCGGCAAGACGGAGCAAACGGAAAGGCCGGCGACGATCAACGCTCTTCGCCGCAATGCACTGGCGAAGCCCGCTGCTCGCATTCATCGCCGTATAATGCGCAGCTTTTCAATAGGCTCTGGTAAATGGTGTTCCTGCCGCGAGTCAGGCGAGCGTTTGCGCCGGAGTGCCGCGAAAACCACTCCGTGATCCGTATTCGACGGCGGCAGAAAAGCTCCAGTTTCGTCGGGCTGGCAAAGGAAAAACCATAGGAACCGATTGCCAAGGATTGTTTCTCAATCTGCCCCAACAGACTCCGGTCCGGTCGTCTTTGCACTATCGGACAGGAAGGTAACGAAGAGACGACTGCTGATCCGACATGGAAAATTCAACAAAAACAACTCTGACATGGTCATGAGAAGGATCAGCGCATCAGATCGGCGGCAGAGAATTTTGATCGACCTCCGCTGAGGATATTGTTCATGAACCGATTCATTTGGCCGCTGCTCGCTTTTGTCGCGCTGCTGGTCTTGTTGGCAGTGGGGCTCAGCTTGAATCCGCGCGACGTGCCGTCGCCATTGGTCGGCAAACCAGCGCCACAGTTTTCACTTCCCCTCTTGCAGGCGCCCGAACAGACTTTCTCGCCCAGCGAGATGCGCGGCAAAGTCTGGCTGCTCAATGTCTGGGCATCGTGGTGCGTTACTTGCCGCCAGGAACATCCGCTGCTCGTCGACATGGCGAAAAAGCAAACCGTGCCGCTGATCGGCCTCAACTACAAGGAAGTGCGTGGTGACGGCAGCATCGATCTCGCCAAATTGCCGCCCGGAAGCGAAAAACGACAGGTGATCGAACGCGCCGGCGCCTGGCTGGCGCAACACGGCAATCCCTATACCCTGTCGGTACTCGACATCGACGGTCGCGTCGGGATCGATTACGGCGTTTATGGCGTGCCGGAGACGTATCTCATTGACAAGGAAGGCATCATCCGCCTCAAGCATACCGGTCCGATCACCGCGGAAATTGTTTCCGGCAAGCTGCTGCCAATGATTGCCGATCTGTCGAAATGAGCCGCCTGCTGCTCATCCTCTTCCTGGCGCTGCTCGTCTGCAGCGGACCGAGCGTGCGCGCCGGCGAGGCGGCTCCGCTCGTCGCCGACGAAGCCACCGAAAAGCGACTGGTCGCCATTTCCTCCGAGTTGCGTTGCCTGGTCTGCCAGAACGAGTCACTGGCCGGCTCGCAGGCCGATCTGGCCAACGATCTGCGCCGTGAAATCAGGTCGCTGATCAAAGCCGGTAAAAGTGATAGCGAAATCATGTCCTTCATGGTCGAGCGCTACGGCGATTTCGTGCGCTATCGTCCGCCGCTGAAAGGCAGCACACTGCTGCTCTGGTTTGGCCCGGCTGTGCTGTTGGTGATCGTCCTCCTCACCCTGCTGCGATATCTGCGCCAACGTGAGCGGACGATCGCTGCGCAGGCCATGACCGCCAGCGAACAGCAGCAGGCGACTGCGCTGCTGCGCGATACCGACCCTCGACAAGGCACATCATGACCCTGTTCTTCGTTACGGCGATCGTCCTGCTGATCGTCGTCGTCGCCATCCTCGTCCGTCCGCTCTGGCGGCAGGAGCAGACGCGCGCGCGCGGTGAGCCGGAGAATTCGACGTTGGCGATTCTGCGCGAGCAACTGGCCGAACTCGAACGCGAACAGCAGGCGGGAACGTTGTCTGCCGAGGAGTTTTCCCAGGCGTACCAGGAACTGCAGCGTCGTCTGCTCGATGAAATGCCCGCCACCGAATCGGCAGCGTCTGCAACGTCCGTACCGCCGACTGGTCGGCATCGAACCGCCATCGTGCTGATGCTGCTCTTGCCGCTGCTGGCTTCGCTCGGTTATGCGCTGCTCGGCAATCCACGTGCGCTGGACCCGCTGCAGCGGCAGGCGCGCCTGTCGCCACAGCAAATCGAGAACATGGTCGCCGGTCTGGTCGACAAACTGCGCCGCAATCCGGACGACAGCCAAGGCTGGCTGATGCTGGCACGCTCGTACAAGGTGCTGGGGAAATTCCCCGAAGCGGTGGATGCTTACGGCCACGTCAGTGCTCTGGTCGACCAGGATGCCGCGCTGCTCGCCGATTATGCCGAAGTGATCAGCCAGGCTCAGGGCGGCAGCTTGCTGGGCAAACCCGGCGAGCTGATCGAACGGGCATTGAAACTCGACGGGAACGCGCCGCAAGCGTTGCTGCTCGCCGGGGCGGCGGCGCGTGAACGTCGCCAGTTCGCTGCGGCTGCCGAGTACTGGAGCCGTCTGCTCGCACAACTCGAGCCGGGCACCACCGAAGCCGAAACGCTCTCGGCGGCCATCGCGCAGGCACGCCAGCTGGCCGCTGCTGGCCGTAGCGCCGACAAAACGACGCCAGCGGCCAATGCGCTCTCGGTTGGCGGTGAGGTCAGCCTGAGCGGCAAATTGGCGGGTCGCGCGCAACCCGGCGACGTGCTGTTCGTTTTCGCGCGTGCCGAGGACGGCGCACGCATGCCACTGTCCGCGCTGCGTGCCACCGTTGCCGAATTGCCGCTACGCTTCCGTCTCGACGATACGATGGCGCTGCCCGGCGGCAGAAAACTGTCCGAATTCAAATCGGTCAGCGTCGAAGCGCGCGTTACCAAAGCGGGCGCGGCGCAAAGTTCGAGTGGCGATCTGTTCGGCCGGCTGGCCGGGGTCAAGCCGGGTCGTGATGATCTACGACTGGTGATCGATCAGGTGCAGCCCTGATCGGTCATTCTGTTGCCGGTCGCCGGACAGATGCACAGCGCGTTCAATCAGTGCTGTCGGCATCACCGGTCTCCGGCGCAGGCTGTGCAGTGGGCGGCGACGTGTGCCGACCGACGAACTCGTGCAAGATCTGCGCCACACCGGCCTCGATTGCCTGCTGTAGCTGACGACTGCTGTTGGCCAGGACCGTCTGCACCAAGCCCGGCAAGAGTTCAGCCAAGCGTTGCTCGACCATTCCGGCCAGCTCGGATGCCAGCGGCGGCGACAGATCGCTGCCCGGCGTCGCGCTGTCGACGTCTTCAGCCGCCACTTCTTCAGTCAACACGGGTAGATCGTCATCGTCGGCCTGGCTGCTGGTAAGACGGGCACGGATCTGCCCGGCGAGCGTAGCGCGATCGCTGGCGATGAAACTGCGCCGCCGCCGCAACTGGCGCAGCGCTTCCGGATTTGCTTGGATTAGAACGCCCGATTCCGCTTTGATCAGCAGATTGGCGCGTTCGATCAGGTCAGGTTTTTCGCTCATACCGATTGGCCGCTCAGATCGAAGTATTGAATGGCGTAACCGCGATCCTTGTAAAACTTGACCCGTTGTCTTGCGGCGTGACGGTCTTCGTTCGCCTGGCCGACCACTTCGATCAGTTTGGCGAAACGGGCAAAACCGGGGGGCACCTCGTCGGATAGATTGAGCAGCCGTTCGTCCTGAACGAGCGTCTCGAGATCGTTGGCAATGACCACCGGCGTTTCGGCAGCCAAAGGCGAACGGACGTCGACATGCGGGACGAAGCCAGTCGGTGGCTGTTGCCAGAGCAGGCGATCCAGCGCATGTGCCAGATCGCTGTCGGGCGCATAGACCATCAGCGGCTTGTTCTGCGCCAAGGCCTTGCCGATCAGCGCCGCGCTGGCAGCGAGACGGTCGGCGGCGTCGTGGTAGAAAAAAATCTGCGTCAATTCAATTTCCGGCTCAATTTCATCAGGTAATGCAGCAACAGCGGCACCGGACGCCCGGTAGCCCCTTTTTCAGGGCCCGATTTCCAGGCCGTTCCGGCGATGTCGAGATGCGCCCAGGCGTATTTTTTCGTGAACCGCGCCAGGAAACAGGCGGCAGAGATGCTGCCGCCCCAGCGACCGCCTACATTGGCAATATCGGCAAACGGACTTTTCAACAATTCCTGATAGTCGTCCCACAACGGCATCTGCCAGGCACGGTCGTGCGCTTCGTCGCCGGCGTTGAGCAGTTCGCGGGCCAAGGGCTCGTTGTTGGCGAACAGACCCGTCGCCACATGCCCGAGCGCGACGACGCAGGCACCGGTCAGGGTGGCGACGTCGATCACCGTCTCCGGCGCAAAGCGCGCGGCGTAGGTCAGGGCATCGCAGAGAATCAGGCGCCCTTCGGCGTCGGTGTTGAGGATTTCGATACTTTGCCCCGACATCGAGCTGACGATATCTCCAGGCCGCGTCGCGGCGCCACCGGGCATGTTTTCGGCGGCGGGAACGATGACCGTCAGATTGAGCGGCAGTTTCATCATCGCGGCCGCTTTGATCGTACCCAGCACGCTGGCCGCGCCGCACATGTCGTATTTCATTTCGTCCATGTCCGCCGACGGCTTCAGCGAAATGCCACCGCTATCGAAAGTGATGCCTTTGCCGACCAGCACCAGCGGCGCTTGATCGCTCTTGCCGCCGCGATGATGGAGAACGATCAGTCTGGGTGGCTGCCGCGATCCCTGGGCCACGGCCAACAGGGCGTGCATGCCCAGATTGCTCATCGCTTCGTGATCAAGAATCTCGATATCGAGCTTGTGATCTACAGCCATCTTCTGCGCCGCTTCAGCGAGATAGGCCGGCGTGCAGATATTGCCGGGCAAATTGGCCAGATCCTTGGCGAAGCTCATGCCTTCGGCAATCGCCTGCCCCTGATTGAGCGCTTCCTCGGCAGCGGCCAGTTCGTTTCGACGATCGACGACGAAAGTCAGTTTGCGCAACGGACGCCGTACCTTGTCCTTCTTGCTCTTGAACTGATCGAAACGATAAACAGTTTCCTGCGCGATGACCGCCGCCTGCCGCATGCGCCAGGCGACGCCACGTTTCTTGATCGCCGCTTCGGTCAGAAAAACGGTACCGTCGAAGGACCCGGTTTCGTTGAGCGTGCGTACCGCGCTGCGGATCGCATCGCAGTACTCCTTGTCGCCGAATTCCTTTTCCTTGCCCAAGCCGACCAGCAAAACCCGATCGCACAAGGTACCGGGCACGTTGTGCAACAACAGCGTCGTACCGGCCTTGCCTTCCATGTCGCCGCGACGGACGATGTCCGACAGGTAAGTCTGCGCCGCATTGTCGAGCAGTTCGGCGGCCAGCGTCAGCTTGCGCGGCTCGAAAATGCCGACGACGACACAGGCGCTGCGCTGCTTTTCAGGACTGCCGCTTTTTATGCTAAATTCCACTCCCCTCTCCTCGCCTATTCCGTTTTAACGATAAGCGCTGATTATCACTGCAGTATTTCAACAAAGTCAAAAAATGATCTTCCAGCGCGCCATCCGGCGCGAGCTCACGCACTCGGCCGCCGGTGTTTTCACGGCGCTGTTCGTGATCATGATCACGACGCAGTTGATCCGTCTGCTTAATGAAGCCGCGCAAGGTAGTGTCGACCCCGGTGCGGTTGCCGCGCTATTGGGTTTCGCGGCGCTGAATTATCTGGCGCACCTGTTGTCGCTGTCGGCCTTCGTCGCCATTCTGCTGACTCTGTCGCGCAGTTACCACGATTCTGAAATGGTGGTCTGGTTTTCGTCCGGTCTGTCGCTCACCGACTGGATCCGGCCGGTGCTGACCTTCGCCCTGCCGTTGGTGGCGATGGTCGCCGCGCTCTCCTTCTTTCTCTCGCCCTGGGCGGTATCGCAAAGCGCCGACTTCCGCGGCAAGCTGAGCAATCGCAAGGACGCCGGACAGGTTGCGCCGGGCGTGTTTCAGGAATCGTCGGCCGGCGATCGGGTGATTTTTGTCGAAGCTCTGGCCGACGACACCAGTCAGGTGCACAACGTCTTCGTCAATGACATCCATCCGGATCATCTCGGCGTCACCATGGCCCGGCAAGGTCATCAGGAATTCGCCGACAATGGTGACCGCTTCATCGTGCTGCAGGATGGAAGACGTTACGAATTCCCGCCCGGTTCGCCGGAATTGCGCATTCTCGAATACGAACGTTACGCCATACGCCTCGAGACCAGGGAGGCCCGGGGGATCGAGAAAACGCCGAAGAACATGCCGACCCTCGAATTGCTGACCATCGACCAGCCAGCGCATCGCGCCGAACTGATGTGGCGAATCAGCATGCCGATTTCCGCCATTGTTCTCGCCTTGCTGTCGATCCCCCTGTCGTTCGTCAACCCGCGTGCCGGCCGTTCGGCCAATATGTTGCTGGCGATCATGGTCTACCTGATCTACAACAACCTGCTGACCATCAGCCAGGGCTGGCTGGCCAGCGGCAGAATCTCCTTCGGCGTCGGATTGCTCGTCGTACACCTGCTGATGCTCGCCTTGTTGCCGCTGTTGTTCTACCACCGTATCGCCGTTTCGTCGTTTTTCAGGCTGTCGCGATGAAGGTGTATCAGCGTTACCTCGCGCGTGAAGTAGCCAGCGCCATCCTGCTGGTCCTGCTCGCCTTTCTGGCCCTGTTCGCTTTTTTCGATACCCTGGGCGAGATCAAGAACGTCGGCCAGGGCGGTTATCAGCTGCACCACGCTTTCCTCTTCGTGCTGCTGCGTCTGCCGGGAAGAATCTATGAGCTGATGCCGATCGCCGTTTTGATCGGAACGTTATACGCCTTGTCCACGCTGGCCCGTCATTCCGAGATCACCGTCCTGCGTGTTTCCGGTCTGTCTTCCGTCGCGTTGCTGTTCGCCCTGTTCCGGGTGGCCAGCGTGTTCGGGGTTGCGACGCTGTTGATCGGTGAATACGTCGCACCGCCCGCCGAGCAGGCCGCGCAGCAGATGCATCTCAAGGAGCGCGGCAAGCTGTCCGGGCAGACCCTGCGCTCCGGTTTGTGGGTCAAGGACGAACTGAGTTTCATCAATGCGCTTGAAGTCCGCCCGGATTCGAGCCTGGGCGGCATCCGCATCTACCAGTTCGACGATTCCGCTCGCCTGAAGACGGTCATCGAAGCCGGCGAGGGGCAGCACGTCGCGCCGGACCACTGGCAATTGCGCGACGTTGTTCGTACCGATCTGCAGGACGACACGGCGCTGGTAACGAAAATGCCCAGCCTGGCGTGGCCGTCGGCGCTCAACCCCGACATTCTCAACGTGGTGATGGTCACTCCGGACGGCATGTCCTTGCGCCATCTGGCCACTTACACCCGGCATCTGGCAGACAACCACCAGGCGACCAATCGTTACGACATCGCCTTCTGGAAAAAAATCATCTACCCGTTGGCTGTCTTGGTCATGGTTGCCCTGGCGTTGCCTTTCTCGGCGACGCATGATCGCGTGGAAGGCGTCGGGTTGAAGATTTTCACCGGGGTGATGATCGGTGTCGTCTTTCACATGCTGAACGGTCTTTTCGCCAACCTCGGGGCGATCAACAGCTGGTCCCCTTTCGTGAGCGCGGTGACACCGGCGATCCTGTTCCTGCTCGCCGCCGGGGTGATGATGTGGTGGGTGGAGCGACGCTAGCCGCCTGTCGGACCCGGCACCCGGCAAGCAGCCATCAAATTTCACCCTGCAGAATGTCCAGGCCGGATTGGATCGATTTTCTGGCCATTTTCTGGCCATTTCCCAGCTTTTCCCCGTATTTCTCCCTGCTGCCGGCACAATTCGGCCTTGCGCTGCAAATTCCATGGCAGGCAGACCAGCGTCCACTCGCCGCTCACCTTCCTCGACCCGCGCGACGAGAACCGGCGGAAGTCGGGAGGGCGATTCGATGGTGCCAAAGACAGACACGACGGCCGGCTGGCCCAAGGCATGGAGCGCTCGTCCGGCGATAGCTTGCAAGCGATGCCGGGAACACCTTCACCGCTCGCGCTGCCGGTTGGCGCCAGTCAGTCAACATCAACGAAACATGAACTGACCCGTCCAGTCGGCAATCAACCTTCTCTCGGATGAGAAGTTCAACGTGATAATCCGTACTCAAGACTGAGGCCAGCATTGGGCATGCCTCGATCGATGCGAAGCGTGTGTTATCGGCCAGTGGCCGCCTGTCGCCAGCCCATCTTCTTGGCGCCATGTTTTCTTCTTTCGACCCGTTGCAGTCCATCACCAGGTTGGTCACCAAGGTCTGCCAAGCGGATGAAAACCGGCGATCGACCTGAATCTTTACGATATTTTTACGCCTCAACGACTCGAATGGTCAGTGTTTTTACACGGGTTGCCCTAGTCTATGGCCATCCCGTTAGCGGAGAAACAAGATGCCATTCGATACCTCAACCAGCAACACGCAGCGCTGCGCCCTCGCATTTGCGGCGTGTGCCGGAACAACCCTTCTGGCAACACCGCTGCTCGACTATCTCGATTCGGCCAACATCGTGATGCTCTTTCTGCTCACGGTGCTGATCGTCGCTGTCAAACTGGGGCGCAATGCTGCCATCCTGGCGTCCGTGGTCAGCGTTCTCTGTTTCGATGTCTTTTTCGTGCCGCCACGTTTCTCGTTGGCGGTCAGCGACATCCAATACCTGGTCACCTTTGCCGTGATGTTGGTCACGGCGCTGACCACCACGCACTTCACGTCCGTACTTCGCCAGCGGGCGCAAGAGGCCGTCCGGCGTGAACAGCGTACGCAGGCGCTGTATCAACTGGCCAAGCAGCTTGCCGGCGCTCTGACCATCGAGCAAGTCGTCGAAATTAGCGACCGCTTTGTCCATTCGCAGTTAAGCGCGCGCTCAAACGTGCTGATTCCTGACGAAACACGGAAAACGCTCGGCACGGCGCACTCACGATTCACGCTGCCGATCGAAGCACATCTGGCCCATATCGCTTTCGAAAGCGGGAAGTTTGTTCGCAGCGACGAATTGCAAGGCATGGGCTCTGCCTCGCTGTATTTCCCACTCCAGGCTTCAATGCGCATGCGGGGGGTGTTCGCCGTTGCCTTTGCCGAACGGCCAGAAGAACCCAGCGATGAAACCCTCTCTCTGCTGGACGCACTGGCCTCCTTGGTTGCCGTCGCCCTGGAGCGCCTGCATTACGTCGAAGTGGCCCAGGACACGGAAGTAAAGATGATGACCGAACGCCTGCGCAGTTCAATTCTGTCGGCGCTCTCGCACGACTTGCGCACCCCGTTGACTGCCATGGTCGGTCTGGCGGACTCTTTGTCCCTGGTCAAACCCGCTTTGCCCGCCGTCGCCTTGGAAACTGCGCAAGCGTTGCATGAGCAGGCCGAACGCCTGGCTGGCCTGGTCGGCAATCTGCTGGACATGGCGCGCCTGAATGCTGGCGAGGTCACTCTGCGGCGCGAATGGCAACCGCTTGAAGAAGTGGTTGGCGCCAGCATCAAACTGCTGGGCAACACCCTGGTCGAGCATCCCATCAAGGTGGCGCTGGACAAAGAACTGCCGCTGCTGGAGTTCGATGCCGTGCTCATCGAGCGGGTTCTGTGCAATCTGCTGGAGAACGCCTGCAAGTATTCGCCGTCGAAAACCACGATCGAATTGCAGGCCAGACAAGCAGGCTCGCTTGTCGAAGTGGCCGTTCTTGACCAAGGCTCCGGCTTCCCCGGCCATCGCCGCGACGAACTTTTCAACATGTTCGTGCGTGGCCACAGTGAATCCGGTACGCCGGGTACCGGTCTTGGCCTAGCCATCTGCAAGGCGATCGTCGAGGCGCATGGTGGCACGATTGACGCCGAGAACCGACCTGATGGCGGTACGCTGGTCCGCTTTACCTTGCCGGTGGGGAATCCGCCGAGCATCGAGGAGGAGCCGGTATGACCACCCCTGCCAAGGTGCTCATCGTTGAAGACGAAAAGCAGATACGCCGCTTCGTCCGCGTGGCTATCGAAGAAGAAGGTTGCCAGGTCACCGAAGCGGACACCATGGCGGAGGGCCTGCTTGCCGCTGGAGCGAGGCAACCCGACCTGCTCATTCTCGACCTGGGCTTGCCGGACGGGAACGGCATCGATCTGATACGCGACTTGCGCGCTTGGTCTGATATGCCGGTGCTCATTCTCTCGGCGCGCTCACAGGAACAGGACAAGATTGATGCGCTGGATGCCGGCGCCGATGATTACCTGACCAAACCGTTCAGCGTCGGCGAATTGCGGGCACGCGTCAGAGCCTTGCTCCGGCGGCGTAGCCGTAGCCCGGAGGCGGCTTCGCCGATCATCGAATTCGGGCAGGTCATCGTCGATCTGTCGCGCCGTCTGGTGACACGCGACGGGGCGGATGTACACCTGACTCCCATTGAATATCGTCTGCTGACGGTACTGCTCGCTCATCCCGGCAAGGTGCTGACCCAGCGCAATCTGCTGCGCGAAATCTGGGGACCCTCTTACGTCGAAAGCAGTCATTACCTCCGGGTCTATGTCGGGCATCTGCGACAAAAACTGGAAGACGACCCAACGCAACCCAAACACTTTCTGACAGAAACCGGCGTGGGCTATCGCTTTCAGCCGTAAGGGGAAATCATGCAAGCAGTGCAAAACAAGCAGCGTCTGGCGGCGCTCACGCTGGCCGCGCTCGGCGTCGTGTATGGCGACATCGGTACCAGCCCGCTTTACTCGATCAAGGAGGTGTTCGGTGGCGCGCACCATCCGGTGCCGATTACACCGGAGAACGTTCTCGGCATTCTGTCCCTGTTCCTCTGGTCGCTCTTCATCGTCGTGACGCTCAAGTACGTCTCCTTCGTCATGCGTGCCAACAACAAGGGGGAAGGCGGCATCATTGCCCTGATGACCCTGGCGCTGGACCGGGGAACGCCGGGCACCTGGCAACAGAAACTGCTGCTCATGCTGGGCTTGTTTGGCGCCGCGCTGTTCTACGGCGACGGGGTGATCACGCCGGCCATCTCGGTACTCTCGGCCGTTGAAGGTCTGGAAATCGTCACCCCAGCGTTCAAGCCGTATATCCTGCCCATCTCGCTGGTTGTTCTCATCGCTCTGTTTCTCTTCCAGCGACGGGGCACCGCAACGGTAGGCGCACTGTTCGGGCCGGTGATGCTGATATGGTTTGCTGTGCTGGCCGCGCTTGGCGCGCTGGCCATCGTTGACAACCCGTCGGTCCTGGCGGCCATCAACCCGCTGCACGCCTTTCGCTTCCTCACGAGCAATTCCCTGCTTGGATTCTTTGCTCTTGGTGCGGTTGTTCTGTGCATCACCGGTGCGGAAGCACTCTATGCCGACATGGGGCACTTCGGCGCCAAACCGATTCAGTACGCCTGGTTGGGCTATGTCATGCCGGCACTGTTCATCAACTATCTTGGCCAAGGGGCGTTGCTGCTGGCTGACCCGAGCGCCATCGAAAACCCGTTCTATTTGTTGGCACCGGAATGGGCGCGCTACCCCTTGGTGATTCTGGCCACCGTGGCGACCGTGATTGCCTCGCAGGCCGTCATTTCCGGTGCCTTCTCCATTACTCAACAAGCAATCCAGTTGGGCTACACGCCACGTCTTGAAATCCAGCACACCTCGGAGAAAGAGATAGGCCAAATCTACTTGCCGGCCATCAATTGGCTGCTGCTGATTGCCATCATTGCACTGGTGCTGGAATTCCGTTCGTCGTCCAATCTCGCCGCGGCCTACGGTATTGCCGTCACCGGCACCATGTTGATTACCAATCTGCTGGCGATTGCCGTGGCGGTTCGACTGTGGAAATGGAAGCCGGCGCGGGCCATTCTGGGCGCTTTGCCCTTCATCTGTATCGACCTCGCTTTCTTCCTGGCCAACTCGGTCAAGATTCCGGATGGCGGCTGGTTTCCACTGGCTTTCGGTCTGGCCATCTTCATCCTGCTCACCACCTGGAAACGGGGACGTGAACTGCTGTCCCGGCGCTTGGCCGATGAAGCAATGGCGCTGACGTCATTCGCGTCCAACATCGCCGAGAACGGTATCGAGCGCGTACCCGGCACAGCGGTCTTCCTGACCACGAACCCGGGCAATGTTCCCCACGCCCTGCTGCACAGCTTGAAGCACTTCAAGACACTGCATGAGCAAGTCGTCATTCTGAGCGTACAGGTATTTGCCGTGCCCTATGTGCCGGATGTCGACCGCGTCGCAGTAAAGCCGCTCCACGGCAACTTCAGTCAGGTGACGGTGCAGTACGGGTTCAAGGACGAGCCGGACATTCCTGCGGCCCTCTTGATGTGTGCCGAGGCTGGTTTGCAACTCGACTTCATGGATACCTCGTTTTTCCTCGGGCGTGAAACGCTGATACCCAAGCTCGGTTCGGAGATGGCCTATTGGCGTGAGCTGCTGTTTATCGCCCTGTTCCGGAACGCCGGCAGTGCCACCGCTTTCTTCAGAATTCCATCCAATCGCGTTGTGGAGCTTGGGTCGCAGGTGGTGCTATAGATTACGAATGACCGGTTGAGGCTCTACGGCGGACTTCGGTTGGTAGCCAGATTGTCCAAGATCCGATTGTGGGGCTCGGGAGACAACCCGCGGCATCGGCAGCCATTGGCCCGAGTTCTTGATCGCAGTTGGCTCGACTTCGTCACATTTTTCCACCATCGCGAGTTCTATTTTTTCCACCATCGCGAGTTCTATTCGAAGCGCCTGTCCTGATAATCCGCCTTGCTGCAAGCCGCTTTGGCATCCTCCTCGCAGACCCGCACGACAATCACGCAGGCCGCCTGCAGCGCAGCCGGCTGGCGTCCGAGGCCAAGCGTCCGGAGGTCATCGCGAAGCTGGCGGAGACGGTCATGCTCTTTGCTTTGGCGAATCCGTATCTGGCACGGAGTAAGTTGCGTCCGTGGCACGGGCAATCGGCCAGAAATGGCCGCGGCGGGGCGCTACCAAGGCCCCGCGCAAGTAAAATCCGCCTCGGAAGGCGCCGTCGGGACGGTCGGACGCCCTTCCGGGAGGCGAGAAGTCGGCAAGCGCCGCCGGATTCTCGCGACGCTTGGATTGTTCTGCGTTTCCCTAACCTTGACGAACTTGAAATCAACGTTCCCGTCCGGCTTCCTGCCAAGCCTTTTGAACCGGAGACAGCAGATATTCCATGACGGTGCGCTGCCCCTGATGGATTTCGGCGACAACCTGCATGCCGGGCGAGAGCCGCAGCCGGTTGCCATCGGTTTCAAGGTGTTGGACATCCAGCCGAACGAGAGCTTTGTAGCGTAATCCGGTGACGACACCGGAGATATCTGCACCTGTTTTAGCGGATGAACTAGGTTGATCGGCTGCATCGGGGCCGACATGGACGACCGTGCCGTCGAGCATGCCATATTTCTGGAAGGGATATGCCGAAAGTTTCAGCTTCACTCGCTGATCCTGGCGCACAAAGCCCACATCCTCGTTTTTCACGTAGACCTCGGCCTGAAGCGGTTCATCATGTGGAACCAGCGACATCAGTACCGTTCCCGGCGATACCACCGTTCCGACGGTATGGGTCGCCAGATCCTTGATCACACCACGCTGGGGTGCCCGTAGGGACAGCAATCCGCTCTTGTGCTCGATCTTTTCGAGTTCGTCCCGCAATTTGCGGAATTGCGATTCGGTTTCGACGCGCTCGTTCTGTAATTCGCTGCGATAGTTTGAAGTGATCTGAGCCAATTTTTTTCGCTGGCAGCGATTGTCGACTGCAGGCTGGCTACCGTTGCCTCCTGGGCGCGCCAATCCTGCTCTCTTTCAATGCGGTCACGTTGCTTTTCCTCGACCGCGAGCTGGCTGTAGAAACCGTCCTTGCCCAGTTGTTGAAAGGCGGCAGCGCTTTTGCGATAGGTTGGAAGCGTTTCTCTCAACTTGCTCGCCAGTTCTTCCGCTGCCCGGAGATCATGGCGGGTCTTGGCAAGCGTCGCCTGCTCCTGCGACAGGGCATCCTGATAAGCTTGGCGGTGCGCCGCATACTGACTGGCAACCTGCGCATAGATTTCCGGGGAATCCGCCGCGTCAGTGTTCATCGGCAAACCAGCCAGTTCGGCATCGATGCGGCGCAGTTGCACGCGCTTGAGTTCGTGCTCGTTGCGGATGGTGCGGGCGTCGGCTTCGGTCAGCTTGGCGTCCAGGCGCATCAGGATTTGCTCGGCGTCGACGGATTGACCTTCCCGAACCAATATCTGCTGAACGATGCCGGCTTCCGCCGGCTGGACAATTTTCACATAGGTCTGCGGCACCAGCCGACCATCGGCCGAGGCAACGATATCCAGTCTGCCGAATGCCGCCCACGTGAGAAGGATACCGAACAAGGCGGCAACGCAGTACAACACTGTGCGCGGCAATTTTGCCGGCGGACTTTCCTGGATGGACAGAAGTCCAGGGGCAAAATCCAGTGCGTCATCCGCAGGCGTCTTCACCGCTGGCGGCATGGGCAAGTCGTCAGTGAGCGGTCGGTACCGCTGTCGGCGGCCATTCCCGCACCATCATGACACCTGTTCCGGCAGGATCCGGCAGCAGGGCAGAAACTTTCCTGCCTGGGAACATCGTATCGCGCAGTTCCTTGAGCGTTTCCTCCATCTGTCCGAAAGGCGCCACCGCGTCGATGATCCACACGTGTTCGCCACATTTCCATTCATGCGGTGCGATCCTGGGCTGGCTGGAATGCAGCCTGGCAGCGATCCGATCATTGATGAAGGCCCAGGTGACGAAAGCGTAGGGCAAGCCGCTCTTGGTGTATAGCCGGCATTGATCGAGCACGATGGGCGGCAGGACCGCCCAATCGATGTCGCTAAGGAACATGAATTTTTTTGCCGGATCGCGGGCATAAAGCCACAGCGCCGGGCCGAGAATCGGCAGCTTGGCCAGCGACTGCCGGGCCTGTTCCAGGGCCGCCAGGGCGGCGACCCCCGTTCCGTTGTCGGTCATGTTTGTCCTTTCCGTGTCTTAGCCGAGGCGGTAGTCGCCGACGGCGGCTTCGAAGCGGCTGCCGACCGTCTGCGCCTGATTGCCGAAATGGGCATCCTGCAGGGTATTCTGGGCGACGCCGAGCGAAATGGCGGATCCTCCTCCAGCGGCATGGCGCGTGGCAAGCTCGCCGCCCAGCGCCGCTGCATCGCTGCTGACCAAGTGCGCATCGAGCAGGCCGTTCATCAAGCGCCACTGCGACAACTTCGGGTTGGCAGTACGAGCGGCGTCGAACTGCTGCACCAGCGCCTTGAAATCGAAGGTGTCGACATGCCAGCCGGTGGGGCTGGTTTGCCCCCGACCGGAAAGCGGCAGCGTCTCGACGACCTGCAAATTGTTCACAGTATGGTTTCCGGACGAGGCATACCAGTCCTTGAGCTTGATCTGGTTAGCGCCGCCGGTCGCGAGGAGCAGATCCGTGCCGATTTTGCTGAAGGCAAGGTCGTTCTCATCGATGCCGCCGCCCAATGACAAGGTGTTCGATGCGCCGACGTTCGGCAGTAGGACGTCAGATCCATCTCCGCGGTTGAAGGCGACGACGTTGACACCGCCACCTGCCTGGATGGTGTCATCGTGCAGGCCGCCGGCGATGAAATCATTGCCGGCGCCTGCCTCGATCTGATCATTCTGC